>JANQFN010000635.1 GCA_028277825.1 Desulfarculaceae bacterium | reverse complement strand
CACCCAGGCCGCCCTGCCGGTGGCAAACGGCCCCCAGGCCGCGCAACAGGCCTTCCGCCTGTTGAACAGCTTTTACATCACCAAGGGCATGGCCCGGGGAATGGAGCAGGGCAAACCCTCCTACGACTACACCCAGTGGATGGATGCCTGCGATTTGAAAAATCTCAAGTTTTACGTGGCCACTTATGAGAACCTGGTGCCCAAGATGGTGGATTTGAAGCGCTTGGATTTGAGCACTGGCAAAATCAGGCGCATAGCCATAGACAAGGGGCCGTTTTTCATGGATGTGACCGGGCAGACCGAGTAGAAACAGCGGCGGCGTTTTTTTTAGGGAGCCGGACTCAGCAACTCCCGCAAAACCTGCTCATACACCTGGGTCAGCTTCTCCAGGTCTTCCAGGTCAGCCCTTTCGTCCACCTGGTGGGCGCTTTGGCTGATCAGGCCGAACTCCACCACCGGGCACAGGTCCTTGAAGAAGCGCCCGTCGGAAAAGCCGCCGCCGGTGGACAACTCCGGCGTTACACCGGTCACCTGCTCCACCGCTTTACGTAGCGCCCGGCTCAAGCGGCCCTCCTGGGTGAGATAGGCCTCGCCGTGCACCTCCATGTCCAACTCATAGGCCAGCCCGGTGTCTGACAGGCGCTTCAAAAGCAGCTCCTGCAGGCCCTGGGGGCTGTGCTCGCTGTTGAAGCGTACGTTGAAACGGGCCTCGGCCCGGGCCGGGATCAGGTTGAACACCGGGTTGCCCACGTCCACGCTGGTGATCTGCAAATCCGAGGGCTGGAAGCGCTCATTGCCCTGATCCAGGGGCTGGGCGATCAGGCTGTTCAACAGACGCAGCAGCTTGGGCACCGGGTTGTTCGCCTTCTCGGGATAGGCCGAGTGACCCTGCACCCCGTTGACCTTGAGGCTCCCGCAGAGGCTGCCCCGGCGGCCGATCTTCAGGGCCTGGCCCAGATGGTCCGGGTTGCTGGGCTCACCCACCAGGCACCAGTCCCAGGCCTCACCCCGCGCCTGCGCCTCCGCCACCAGGGCCTGGGCCCCGGCGCCCCGGCCGGTTTCCTCGTCGCCGGCGATCAGGACGCTGATGGAGCCGGGCAAGGCATCACCTCTGTCCAGGATACGGGCCACCGAACTCACAAAGGCGGCGATGCCACCCTTCATATCCGCCGCGCCCCGGCCCATCAACCTGCCCTCTCTTACTTCAGCGGCAAAAGGGTCCGCGCTCCAGGCGTCCCGGTCGCCGGGCGGCACCACGTCGCTGTGGCCCAAAAAGCACAAATGCGGCCCGCCCGAGCCCAGCTTGGCGTACAGGTTGGGGAAGTCCCGGCCCTCGGCGGTTTGGGCGAGGATCGTTTGGCAGTCAAAGCCCAGCGGCTCCAGGGCCTCGGCCAGGACCTCCAGGCAGCCGGCGTCGTCCGGATATACGCTGGGGCAGCGGATCATCTCTTGGGCCAGGGGCAAGGGGTCCAACAGGTTGAGGCGGGTCATCAGGCTCCTATGGGCATTAGGGGTTCTAAAGACCTGGCGGGAAGATCATTGGGTGCCCGGCTCGGGCTCCTGGACCACCTTGCACACGTAACGCTGATACCAGGCCCAGAGCAGGCAGGTGAGCGGTATGGCGATGATCAGGCCCAAAAAGCCCAGGAGCTTGCCCCACACCGACAATGACAAGAGGATAAAAGCCGGGCTGAGGCCCATGGTCTTGCCCATGATGCGGGGCACCAAAAAGCCGTCCTGGATCACCTGCACCGCGGCGAAGACCCCGCCGGTGAGCCCCAGCATGGCCCAGATGCCGATGTCGCCCTGCAGGGTGGCCAACACCGCCATCATGATGGCCGGGATCAGGCCCAAAAGTTGCAAATAGGGCACCATGTTCAGCAGGCCCATGAACAGGCCCAGGAGAATACCCAGGGGCAGGCCGATCAAGGTGAAACCTATGGCGAACAGCACCCCCACGATGGCGGCCACCCCGGCCTGGGCCCGGAAATAGCGCGCCATGGCGGTCTGGAACTCGCCCAAAAAGCCGCTCACCCGCTCACGCTGGCTGGGGGGCAGGATCTCCTGCCAGCGCTCGGCGATGGTCTCGAAATCCAGGAGCAGGAAGATGAAGTAGAGCCCCACTACCAACAGGCCGGTGAGGGCCAGGATGAAGGAGCCCAGTTGGGTGGCCAGGCCCCACAACCCGGGCAGGGCCTTTTTGGCCAGGGCCAGGCCCATGCTGTAGAGGTTGCCCGTGCTGAAAAACTCCCGCACCTCGGGCCGGGCCAGGAGGTCGCGCACCCATTCCATGAGCTTTTGGGGGATGGGGCCGGAGACTTTCTCCGCCAGGTGGGAGCCCCTGGCCAACTCGCCCAACAGACGGGCCATGGTGGTGACCTCGGCCGCGATCAGGGGCACCACCAGCCAGAGCAACAAGATGCCGGCCAGCACCAGGCAGAGCAGGCTTATCACCACCGCCAGGACGCGGTTTTTGACCAGGCGCTGCCACAGCTCCACAAAGGGATTGAGCAGGTAGGCCAAAAGCAGGCCCACGGCAAAGGGGATCAGCACGTCGCTGAGATAGGACAGCAGCCAGACCAGGCCCCACAGGACGGCGCCGGCCAGGGCCAGGCGGAACACGCGGTCAAAGGTGTATGGCTTTCCGGCGTCCAGCATGCCGCCCATTATGCCATAAAGGCCTAGGCGCCGGGGTTAATTGTGAGCACCGGCACGGACGCGCGGCCCACCACCTTCTGGCTGACGCTGCCGTTGAACTGGTACTGGCCCACCTCCGCGCCCCGTCCGCGCGAGGCCATCACGATCAAATCAGCCGCCTGTTCGCCGGCCACGCGCAGAATCTCGCCGGCCGGGTCGCCCTGCACGATGAAACGCTCAAAGGAAGGGCAGCCCTCCAGCTCCTCCTGGCAGGCTCTGACCAAATGCTCTCGGGCCTTTTCGCGCTCCATCTCCTGCAGGCCCTCCAGATGCTTGCCCGCGTCGCCGTAGATATGGTCATAGCGCCGCATGTCCTCGGCCACATATACCAACACCACCCGGGCGCCGTATTTGGCGGCCAAGTCGTTTACATAAGGCAAGGCCTTTTTTGAGGTGGTCGACAAATCAGTGGGCCAAAGTATGGTCTTTATTTCCATGACACGATCTCCCGTCTTCCTGAAGGTTCAGGTTATTTTTATTCTTCTATTTGATAAGTTAGGTCCTGAGACCCAATCGTGCCAATTTCCAGGGCCACAAGTGGTTGACCACGGGCCGCCCGGTACGTATCCTTAGTGGCTGAAAGAACCAATAACGCTAATGATTAATCCTCCAGGAGTTGATCGATATGGAACGAGCATTCAATCAGCCCGGCCAGCCCAGCGTCCTTGGCGAGCGGGACTTGGCCCGGGTCAACGCCTTCATGCGGCGGGTCTACAACTGGATGGCCGGCGGACTGGCCCTCACCGCCCTGGTGGCCTGGTGGGCCCAGGGCTCCGAAGCGGTGATCGGCGCCCTGTTCAATCCGGCCACCGGCGGCCCCACCATGCTGTTCTGGGTGCTGTGCATCGCCGAGCTGGGTCTGGTCTTCGGCCTTTCGGGCATGGTGCACAAAATGAGTGCGGCCACCGCCGGCATCCTCTTCGCGGTGTATTCGGCCCTCAACGGCCTGACCATATCTTTCATCTTTTTGATCTACACCCAGGCCTCCTTGGTCAGCACCTTTCTGGTTTGTGCCGGCACTTTCGCGATAGTCAGCATCTGGGCCTACACCACCAAAAAGGACCTCACCGGCTGGGGCAACTTTTTGTTCATGGGCCTGATCGGCATCATCATCGCCTCGGTGGTCAACATCTTTTTGGCCTCGCCGGCCATATACTGGATCGTGAGCTATGTGGGGGTGGGCATCTTCGTGGGGCTGACCGCCTATGACACCCAGCAGCTCAAGCTGATGGCCCTGTCCAATGACATGGACGGGGAGACTGCGGCCAAGGTCTCCATCATCGGCGCCTTGAAGCTGTATCTGGACTTCATCAACCTGTTTTTGCTGCTACTCAGGATAATGGGCGACCGCCGGTAGATTCCCTGAACACCCGGCCTGAATGGCGCTCATTTCGCTCCTTGACAGGGGCGGGGCGGTCGCTTAGAATTGCCACTTCGTACTTAAGGTTAAGACCGAATTATCAAGGAGTTTCCTATGATTGAGGTTCGTTTCCACGGCAGGGGCGGCCAAGGCGCCGTCACCTCGGCCGAGCTTATGGCCCTGGCGGCCATCGAGGAAGGCAAATATGCCCAGGCCTTCCCCAGCTTCGGCCCCGAGCGCCGGGGCGCGCCGTTGCAGGCATTTTTGCGCATCAGCGACGAGCCCATCCGGCTGCGCGAAAAGATATATGAACCCGACATCGTCCTGGTGTTGGACCCCTCGCTTTTAGCCACCGGCGGAGTGAAGATCGGGCTCAAGCCCCACGGCACCCTGGTGGCCAACAGCGCCAAGCCCATCGAGGCGGTGCGCGGCGAGTGCGGTTTTGAGGGCCGCACCGCCCTGGTGGACGCCTCCCTGATCGCCGAGGAGGAGTTGGGCGTGCCCATCACCAACACCACCATGCTGGGCGCCCTTTTAAAGGCCAGCGGCCTGATCGCACTGGACAGCATCAAGGGTCCCCTGGATCACCGCTTCGGCAAGATCGCCGAGAAAAACTGGAAGGCCCTGAACCGGGCCTACAACGAAACCATCATCGAGGAGTAAATCATGGCCGACGAAGGCATGACCCCATGGAAAGACCTGGCCTTGGGTTGCGCCATGACCGAGCCGGGCTCCAGCAAAAGTTTTAACACCGGCGACTGGCGCAGCCGCCACCGTCCGGTGACCGACCGCGAGACCTGCATCAAATGCGGGCTCTGCTGGATCATGTGCCCGGACATGGCCTATACCGCCGATCCCGACGCAGAGGGCTACTACCTCTGGGACAGTTACTACTGCAAGGGTTGCGGCATCTGTATCGAGGAGTGCCCCAAAGACGCCATCAGTTGGCAGGAAGAAAAAGAGGAGGACAAGTATGGCCCGGCGTGTGGGACTTGAGGTTTCGCTGGCCTGCGCCGAGGCCGTTAAACTCTGTAACGCGGATGTGATCGCGGCGTATCCGATTACTCCCCAGACCCATATCGTGGAGCACCTGTCCGAATTGGTGGCCGACGGCCATCTGGACGCCGAATTCGTGCCGGTGGAGAGCGAGCACAGCGCCATGAGCGCCTGTGTGGGCTCTGCGGCGGCCGGCGCCCGCACCTTCACCAGCTCCAGCGCCCAGGGCCTGGCTCTGATGCACGAAATGCTGTTCATCGCCAGCGGCTTGAGGCTGCCCATCGTCATGGCGGTGGCCAACCGCTCCCTGAGCGCGCCCATCAGTATCTGGAACGACCACAGCGACATCATGGCCGAGCGCGACATCGGCTGGGTGCAAACCTTTGCCGAGACCGGCCAGGAGGTGCTGGATTTGATGCTGCACGCCTTCAAGGTGGCCGAGGACCCCAGGGTCTGTTTGCCAGTGGCGGTCAACCTGGATGGCTTCATCCTGACCCACGTCATCGAGCCCATGGAGATGCCTGACCAGGCCGAGGCCGACGCCTATCTGCCGCCGTTCGTACCCTCCCAAAGCCTGGACCCGGCAGCGCCGGTCAGCATGGGCATGGTGGGCATGCCCGAGGTGTACACCGAGGCCAAAAAGGCCGCCCTGGTGGCCCTAGAGGATTCCTACCCGGTGATCAAAGAACACTGGGAGGGCTTTGCAGAGCAGTTCGGTCGCTCCTATAAGCCCATCGAGACCTACCGCACTGAGGACGCCGACACCCTGTTTGTGACCATGGGTTCTCTGGGCGAGACCTGCATGACCGCGGTGGATGAAATGCGCCAAGACGGCAAGAGCGTGGGCCAGGTGCGCATCCGCCTGTGGCGGCCTTTCCCGGATGAGGACTTCATGGCCGCCATCGCCGGCGCCAAGAACCTGATCTTCATCGACCGCGCCCTGAGCCCGGGTGTGGCCGCCGGGCCGGTGGCCACTGAAATGCGCGCCCTGCTCTACACCAAGGGCAAAAACATGTTCACCGCCAACTTCGTGTGCGGCCTTGGCGGACGCGACGTGACCCGCACGGACTTTGCGGGCATGCTGGCCAAAGTGGAGGCGGCCGCGGCGGCGGGCAATGAGATAACCTGTGAGATGGTGGGGGTGAAAGAATGAAAACCGCTACCGAGGCACTCAAGGACTTCCAAAAGATAACCCCCAAAAAGATCCCCGCGGTGGAGCCCTTCTCCAAGGGACACCGCGCCTGCCAGGGATGCGGCGAGGTGTTGGCCCTCAGGCTGGTGGCCAAGGCGGTGGGCATGGACATGATCGCGGTGTCGGCCACCGGCTGCATGGAGATCATCTCCTCCCCCTACCCCCAGACTGCCTGGGAGGTGCCCTGGATCCACGTGGCCTTTGAAAACGCGGCCGCAGTGGCCTCGGGCATCGAGGCGGGCAGAAAAGCCCTGATCAGAAAGGGGCGCATCAAAGACGACGGCGCCAAGGTGGTGGCCTTTGCCGGCGACGGCGCCACCGCCGACATCGGCCTACAGGCCCTGTCCGGCGCCCTGGAGCGCGGGCACGACTTCACCTACGTCTGCCTGGACAACGAAGCCTACATGAACACCGGCATCCAGCGCTCCAGTTCCACTCCTTACGGGGCCATGACCACCACCAGCCCGCCGGGCGAAAAATCCAAGGGTCAGATGACCTGGAAGAAAAACATGCCCATGATCGCGGCGGCGCACAACATCCCCTACGTGGCCACCGCCTCCCCGGCCTGGCACGTGGATCTGATGAACAAGGTCAAAAAGGCCGTGACCATTCCCGGCCCAGCCTACATCCACATCTACTCGCCCTGCCCCACCGGCTGGCGCTGCGGCCCCGAGGTCTCCATCGAGACCGCACGGCAGGTGGTCAAGAGCCGGATATTCCCTCTTTTCGAGGTGATAGACGGGCGCTTCGTGCTCACCCGCGACATCAAGAAACCCATCCCGGTTTCCGAGTATTTTGCCACCCAGAGGCGCTTCAGTCATTTGGATGAAAATGACATCGCTTACATACAAAAACGGGTGGACGATGACTGGGATCGTCTGTTATCTTTATGCCAGGTCACTGCAGATGAGCCCCCGGTGGAGGAGCCTCCGACCGGCGAGTAAGTGACCGCTTACATAGCCCCCCACCCCTGCGTGCCGCCGTTTTGCTTATTTTTATTTTTTTGCGAAGCGGCGGTACGCAGGGATTCTAATTTTAGGGGGCTGAACCGACGAGGTTCAGCGCCTTTTTTTGTGATGTGCCATCGGCCATAGGCGGCGAGGGCAAGGATAGCGCATGGAAGGCGGGTGCTAAAAGAGAGGAAGCCTCGTGGTGTAGGGGCGGGGTTTATCCCCGCCCGTCTTCCCTAGACAAAGACCAAGACGGGAGGGGGTAAACCCCTCCCGTACAAGAACAGTCCAAATTACCTTTTCCAAATCCTCTTTTGGCCTTTGCGGGTAGATCAAATCGCCAGAGGGGATTATTTTCATTTCCTTGTTAACTACTCTTCAAACTCGGGCATGTACTCGCCCCGGGCCGAGGCCATACCCTGCACGAACCCCCGGCTGATGCCGGCCTCAGCCAGGGCTTTACGGGCGGCTTTGTATTCTTGGCCGCTGATGCCCCGTTCCAGGCCCGGGGTCTGTATGGCCCGGTACTCGGGACGGTACTGGGACATCAGGCTCACCCAGACCTGAGGCCCGCAGATATCGGCCAGGTCCTGGAGCACCCGTTCGGTGCCAGACAGATCGCCCGGCAGCACCAGGTGCCGGATCAGCACCCCCCGCACCGCCACGCCGCGCTCATCCATCTCCAGGTTGCCCACCTGACGCACCATCTCGGCCAAAGAGGCGCGTGCGTGCTCCACGTAGTTGGGCGCGTCTGAGAGGCGGGCGGCCACCTCATAGTCCGCGTACTTGAAATCGGGCATGTAGATTTCGATGAGCCCGTCAAGTTGGCGCATGGCCGCGGCGCGCTCGTAGCCCGAGGTGTTGTATACCACCGGCAGCTCACAGCCGTAGCTGCGGGCAATGGCCAGAGCCTGGAGGATCACCACCAAATGGGCCGTGGGGGTGACCAGGTTGATGTTGTGGGCGCCGGCCATCTCCAGGCCCAGCATCACCCCGGCCAGGTCCTCGGGGCTGGTCTGCTCGCCGCTGTGTTCTTGGCTGATCGAATAGTTCTGGCAATAGCGGCAGGCCATGGTGCAGCCGGAGAAAAATATAGTGCCCGAGCCCATGGAGCCCGAGATGGGCGGCTCCTCGCCGAAGTGCAGTTGGGCGGTGTTCATGGCCGCCAGGTCCGCCCTCCCTTGGCAAAAGCCCAACTCGCCCTCCAGGCGGTTGACCTTGCAGCCCCGGGGGCAGAGCACGCAGGCCTTTAGCCAGCGCTCCAGGAGCCGGGCCGCCTTGGCATAGGCCGCTGGCGGCGGGAAGCAGCGCTCATTTTTGCCGGCGGCCATTGCGAGTTTAATCCCGGAAGCTGCGCGGCAGGGCCTTCATGGTCCTGAGCAGGCCCGAGAGGCGGCGGCCCAGGCCCCGGCCGTAGAGCAGCTCGGTGATGCCCCCCAGGTTGCGGTAGAGTTGGCGGGAGTGGGGGAACCACCAGAGGTCCTTTTTCACCCCGGGCATGATGTCGTCCACCACACACTGGGGCTGAGTCATCTCATTGAAGCCCAGCCTGCCGTGGCTGCGGCCGATACCCGATTCTTTGAAGCCGCCCCAGGGGGTTTCGGCCAGGCCATGGCTCATCAGGTGGTCGTTAATCATCACCACTCCGGCCCGGATGCGCCCGGCCAGGACTTT
>JANQFN010000093.1 GCA_028277825.1 Desulfarculaceae bacterium | reverse complement strand
GCGGCCACGAAACCGGCCAGGGTCCACAGCCCCCACACGGCCAGGATGTATTGCGACACCGCCATCACCAGGCCGATTATAACTATGGCCAGGGTGCTGTGCGCCAGGCTCTTGATGCCGCCGTAGACCAGGGCCACGCCAGCGCCGCACAAAAACACCGACACCCCCAAAAACACCGAGGACCAGTGGGCCAGGTACTGGCCGGACAGGCCGGTCACCGCGATCAGGGCCTGGAAGGATGAGGCCATGTCGCCGAAGGTCACCGCCCAGGAATGGCCGATGGCCGGCACCGCCACCGACACCACCGGGCTGAAGCCCAGACCCACCAGCAACGGCGCCACCACCGCGATGGGCACGCCAAAGCCGGCCACCCCTTGCAGAAAGGCGGCGAACACCCAGCCCAAGATGAGCAGTTGGATAGGCCGGTCCTGGGTGATTTTCTTGATGCCCGCGCCGATCAAAGCGATGGCCGGGGTCTCGTTGACCACGTTATAGAGCAAAAGCGCCATCCAAACGATGAACAGCACGTGCAGGGAAAGCAGCACGCCCTTGGCCTGGGAATAGGCCAGCAAGGTGGGGTTGGCCCCGAAGAAGACCACCGAGACGATGAGGGCGGTGAACCAGCCGGCCGCGCCGGCCTTGCCACCCCCCCAGCGCAGACCCACCATCAAAATCAAGACCACGGCTATGGGGGAGAAGGCCAGCAGCCAGCGCAAAAAGAATGCGAAATCCATGATAACGCCAAGAATTAGGTTAAGTTGCAATCTCAGCCAATTGATTATAGTACCTTTAGACCAATTTTGAAGAGTATGTCAACCTCAACCTATACCGTCTGGCATAATTATCTTATAACTATTTAATATAATAATTATACTTGTCCTTCACTGACATCGGCCCTCTTTGCGGCCATGGCAAATATTGGATTATTGGTTGTACCAATATGCGGCTAGGGACCATTACAAGGAGGCGCCAAATCCATATATTCGGCAGGTCGCCGAAAGCCGCTAGTTAAGTGCTCGTAGTTCCTTTCATTAGATATTAGGGATTTGGCTATCTATGCAGGTTTCTTGTTTCGTATTTAACAAATTTCACCCTACGTCTCTCCTTAAAAGATTTTTCACTTAAGAATAATTTGTATTACAATCAGACACGTTGCACGTGGAATCTATACAGTTCTCAACGCAAGCGATTTGCTTCTTTCCCGCCATTTTAATATCCTGAACCGAGTGTGATGTTACACTACTTTAAGAAGTCAGTTGCGGAGGCTTACCAAGCCACTGAAACCACAAGAATTATTTTAGAAATAAAACACTTGCGCAATTCGCGAATCGCGAATATAGAATACAGTGTCGCTCTAGAAAGGAAACGACGTGTTAAAACCACAGGACATTTTGGTGCTTGTGAAATTGCTGGTCCTTAGTTCAAAAGAGTGGACCTACCTAGAGTTGGCCCACGATTTGTTTATGAGTACGTCAGAGGTACATGCATCTATCAAAAGATCAACAAGAAGCCAGCTATTCGACCCTTCTCTGCGCAAGCCACAAAAAGAGGCCCTCCATAAGTTAATCTTCCACGGAATCAAATACGTTTATCCCCCTGTCATTGGCGGCTTGTCCCGCGGACTTCTCACCGGCCCAAGCCATCCCATTATTTCAGACAACACATTCTGGGCTGAGAGTGAAAGGTATGTTTGGCCCCACCCGCAAGGCGAAGACCAAGGCATGAGTTTATCTCCCTTATATAGGTCTGTACCAGATGCCGCTTTAATAGACTGGCAACTCTATGAAGCAATGGCCATGATCGACGCTATCAGAGTTGGACGAGCAAGGGAGAGGAAAATAGCAGCCGACTATTTATCCAAAATGTTTGAAGCACATGGTTATTATTGAACACCCTAGTTGCGCAGCCTTGGCAGCTGTAGCCGAACACTTGGGCGAACTACGAAGAGATTTAGTATTTGTGGGGGGAGCTGTGGTTCCTCTGCTGGTGACAGATCCTGCTGCCTTAGGTCTAAGGTCTACCGTTGACATAGACGCCATAGTGGAGGTTACCACCACATCTGAGTGGATCATCATAAACGAGAAGCTTCGAGAAATGGGATTCAAAGAAGACTCGTCATCTCCCGTAATCTGCCGATGGAATAAAGGAAAATATATATTTGACCTAATACCCTCCAAACCCGAAATCCTAGGGTTTTCCAATCTTTGGTACGAGCCCTCTTGTCGCAACAGCATAACGATAAATCTGGGTGGCATGGATTTAAGAATAATTTCAGCCCCCTATTTTATAGCAACCAAAATTGAGGCTTTCCAAGGGCGGGGCAATAACGATTACATGTCTAGCACGGATTTGGAAGATATAATAACTGTGGTTGACGGACGCCCAGAGATACTGGCTGAAATAGAAACTGTTGAAGACAACCTGAAAGTTTATCTTGCATCGGAACTAAAAACTCTATTGGATACAAACGAATTTTTGGAAGCCATACCAGGTTTTCTAAACCCAGATCCTGGTAGCCAAGCCAGGAGGCCATTGCTGGAAGATAGATTAGCTCAAATCGGCAAACTTGGTTAAAGTGCCGGCCTGTCACGCCGGAGGCTGCGAGTTCGGGTTTACTCGTCTACGCTGGAAGTAAAAAAGAGTCCAGCCTTCGACGACTGATCTCTTTCCTTCCAATTGATTCCTCATTGACTGCTTTGAATCACCGCAACAGCCTCCTATACCGATCCGCCGCCACCACCAGGATCAGGATGGAGCCCATGGCCACCATCTGCACGAAGGAACTGATGTTGGCAATGTCCATGCCGTTTTGCAGCAGGATGATGGTGATGGCCCCCAGCACGGCGGAGTAGAGCTTGCCCTCCCCGCCGAACAGGGAGATGCCGCCCAACACCGCCGCGGCGATGGACAAAAGCGGCATCTCCAGGCCCAGGGTGGCCTCGCCCGAGGCGACGCGGGCGGTGAGCATCACCCCGCCCAGGCCGGTGATGGAGCCGGCAAAGGTGTAGGCGAAAAAGGTGTAGAGCCCCACGGGAATGCCCATGACGATGGCCGCCTCGCGGTTGCCACCCAGGGCGTAAATATAGCGGCCGAATTTGGTCCAGGACAGGACGAAGTAAACCACCGCGATCAACAACACCGTAACAATGACCGAGGAGGGGATGCCGAAGAGCTGGCCGGTGCCAAAGATTTTCACAAAGGGCTTGGGCAGACCGAAGATGGGGTTGCCGCCCCGGGTGATGATCAGGGTTATGCCGTGGGTGATGGTCATGGTGCCCAGGGTGACGATGAAGGGCGATATCTTGAACACCGCGATGCAGAAGCCGTTCAGGGCGCCCACCGCGGTGCCTACGCCGATGCCCATCAGTATGCCCAGGGCCACGTCATAGCCGGTCAGGCCGGACAGGGAGACCATGGTGCTGGCCGAGAGGATGCTTACCAAGGTGATGGAGCCTCCTACCGAAAGGTCCAATCCGGCGCAGAGCAGGCAGATCATCTGGGCCAGGGTGATCATAATCAGGTAGGTGGAGGCGCGCGATACGTTGAACAGGTTGTTGCCGCTGATGAAGCTGGGCTCCCAGATGGCAAAGGTCACGATGATGGCCAAAAGCACAAAGGGCAGCACCCCGAAGCGGACAAAAATGGTTTTTAGCCAATTGCCCGTGGGATTGGCGCTAGCCTGGGCCACGGTGTCATCGCCCGCAGCCGTTTGGGAATTGTCTTTATCGCTCTGCTCAGTTGCCCAAAGCATTTGGCATCTCCGCTTCTTTATCATTCACCGAGAAAAAGCTCTTCAACAGCATCTCTTCGTCCAGGCCGGGCGTGGGGAAAGTCTCGGCTATGCGGCCCTCGCGCATCACGGCGATGCGGTGGGTGACGTTTAAAAGTTCGGCCATCTCCGAGGACACGAAAACAATGCCCGCCCCCTGCTTGGCCAGCTCCTGCACAAACCCGTAGATCTCGATCTTGGTGCCCACGTCGATGCCCCGGGTCAGCTCGTGGAAAATGAACACCTGGTTGTCCTGCACCAGGGTGCGGGCCACGATCACCTTCTGCTGGTTGCCGCCGGAGAGTTTCTGCATCATGAATTCCAGGTTCGGCGCCTTGACCTTGAAACGGCCGCACAACTCAGACACCTTGCCCTTTTCCAGGTTGCGGTTGATGAACCCTCCCCTGGTGAACAAATTCAAGCTGGGCGTGGATACGTTCTCCCTGATGCTCATCAGGCTCAGGATGCCCTCCTGCCGTCGGTCGGCCGGTACATATACGACCCCCCGCTTGATCAGATAGCTGGCGTCTATTTTTCTTAGCTTTTTGCCGGACAGATACATGTCGCCGGAGGTGGTCTTTTCCAGACCGAACAGGGCCCGGGCCAGGGCTATCTTGCCCGAGCCGATCAGGCCGCCCACGCCCAGCACCTCGCCTTGGCGCACCTTTAGGTTTATGTCCGCCAGGCCCGAATCGGTGTTTAGGTCCTTCACCTCCAAGAGAGTCTGGGAGGGCTGGGATTCCACCGGCGGGAAGATCTTTTCCACCTTGCGGCCGGTCATCAACTCGATCAATCGTTCCTCGCTGGCCTCCTCGATGCCGATGGTGGTCACGGTCTCCCCATCCCGGAGAATGGTCACCCGGTCGCCGATGTGCTGCAATTCATTGAGGCGGTGCGAGATGTAGATGATGGCCACGCCCGCCTCTTTGAGCTGATTGATGATCACGAACAGCTTGTCGATCTCATCCTTGGTCAGGGCCGAGGTGGGTTCGTCCAGGATCAATATGTTATTTTTTTTCAGGACGTGGCGGGCGATCTCCACCATCTGCTGGTGCGAAATGTTGGTGTTACCCACCACCGCGCCCAGGCTCAAAGGGAAGCCCAGCTCCGCCACCGTGTCCTTGGCCCGGGCCAGCATTTTGCGTTTGCGCAACAGGCCTTTTTGAGAATATTCAATGCCCAGGAACAGGTTTTCCACCACGGTCAGATGGGGCACCAGGCTCAGTTCCTGGTAGACCGTGCCCACGCCCATTTCCCGGGCCATGTGGGGATTTTTTATGACGGTTTTTTCACCCTGGAAGTAAATCTCACCCTCTTCGGGCTGGTACACGCCGGAGATGATCTTGTTCAAGGTGCTCTTGCCCGCGCCGTTTTCGCCGGCCAGCACGTGCACCTCGCCCGGCATCAAATCGAAGTCGACCTTGTTAAGGGCCACCACGCCGGGGAACTTTTTGGTGATCCCCTTGAGCCGCAATATGGCGCCGTTGTGACGGTCTGTTTTTTGGTTTGGGTTATTCATGTCAGGCGATGCCATTTACTTACTTGCATCCTGTGGTTCAGGCCACGTCTTGGGGCCTGAGAGGTTTTTCAAAACCCGTGCTAAAAGCGCGGCCAACAGTCTTGCAAAAGTATTACCAAATTTTCAGCATTGAGCGGGGGACAAAAGGGTCCCCCGCTCAATACCGGTTGCACTGGTTTTATGCCTATTCACACTTCGCTACGGCGCCTTGTACTCGAATATCGGTTTCCAGCCCTTGGGCTCGAACTGGTATTCCCAAGCGTACTTTTCCAGATTGTCCTTGGTCATCAAAACGATCTTAGGCATGGAGTGGAACGGCAAATTGCCCGTGCCAGGCTTTTCGCCGTTTAAGGCCCGAACCATGGTGTCCACCGCCATACGGGCCACGATCTGCTGGAACTCCTGGGGCGCGCCCAGGATCTTGCCGGCCATGATGCCCCGGTACACCGGTTGCGCCATGTAGGTGCTCACGATCTGGGTCTTGCCGGTGCGGCCCGCCTGCTCGATGGCGCTGACCGCGGCGTCGGCGAACACGGTGTTGCCCACCACGTAGTCAAGCTTGGGGAAGGAGGTCAGAACCGGCTCCAGGAGCTTCATCTGCACCGACTTCTCCGAGTGGCCCCACTTTTCGGCCACCACCTTGACCTTGCCTTCCAGACCCAGCTTCTTGATGCGGCCCTTGAAGCCCTTGAGCGAGGAGGTGGACCAGCTCAGTCCGCCGGGACCGGGGAACAGGGCCACGGTCACGGTCTGCCCTTTGTCCAGGCGGGGCTTGGCGTGCTTGACCACGATGTCGGCCGAGCTCTCGCCCAGGCGGTAGTAGGAGGTCATCACCTTGGCCACCGGATTGGGCAGGTCGGTGTCGTTGATCAACAACAGGACCTTGACGCCCTTCTTGGTGGCCTCTTCCAGGGTGGGGGTCAGGGCCCCGAAGCTCACCGCGGACATGATCAGCCCGTCGATGCCCTTGTTCACCAAAGTCTCCACCTGGCTGTTCTGACGGCTTACCTTGCCGTAGCCTCCGGCGTTGAGCACGCTGACGTCCACCCCGCACAGGCGGGCCTCATCGATGAGGCCGTAGAGCACCGATACCCAGTAGGGGTCCATCAGGTGGGGAAAGGCGAAGCCCAGGTGATATTTCTTCTTGGCCTTCACCGGCCCGGTCCAGTTGACCATCTTGGGGCCCTTGAGGCTCTTGGCCGGCAAATCCACCAGCCCCTTGTGCAGGGTCTTTACGTCATAGGTTCCGAACCAGCCCACGATCTCTTGGGGATACCAGGGCTTCTTAAGGGCCCATTTGGCCAGGGGATCATCTGCGGCACCGGCCGTGGCTAAACTGAAGCCGACCAGAAGCGTAGCCGCCAGCATTATGTAAAAAGTTTTTGGCAGGAATCGTTTGAGCATGTTTTTATTGCCTCCCTTCTTGACGTTTATTTAACTGGCAGGCCCTTTGCAGAGCCTGACCTTTCCTCCTTTCTTGGCCGTGCTGTACAGCTTGCAGGTTGATAGATAGAACTTTTTGCCCCGCCGCCCACAAAGGCGGCCCGAGGCGCCTTACACGCCTTCCAAGTTTTCCTCGCTCACCCGGGCCAGGGAGTCTTCCAGGATTTCCCGGGCGCGCTCCACGCTCACCGCCTTGAAATTAATTTCTTCCTGCAGGCGGCACTGGGCCATTCGGTCCATGTCCGCGGCGATCAAACAGGCTATCTTCACATAGCCGCCCATGGTCACCGCGTCCGGGCCCAGGCAAATGGGCTCCTTGCCCGCCGGGATCTGGATGGCGCCCACCGCGTTGCCGTCGTCCACGATGTTGGAGGGATCCGCCCCGGCATCCAGGGACTCGGCCCGCTCCTTGAAAAACAACTGCGGCCCCTCGTAGCGGTAACCCACCCGGTTGGAGTTGTGCGACACCTTATAGGGCTCACTGGTGAAGGTCTCCACGCTTTCATCGGTGACGTGGTCGTCCTGGGGGCCCAGCACCACGCGCAGTTCTTTCTGGGAGCCCGGTTCGGGCAGTACCTCTGCTTTGACCTTGCGGCCGGCCAAATCGGCCAGAGACCCCGCCGGTGCGCCCAGGCTGAGCTTGTCGCCCTTTTTCAAGGTGCGGCCGCGCACCCCGCCCAGGCCGCCCAGGGTGTAGGTGGATTTGGAGCCCAGCACCGCGGGCACCGCGAAGCCACCAGCCGCGGACAGATAGCCCCGCCAGCCGCTCTGGGCCATGCCCAGGGACAACACGTCCCCGGCCTGCACCGCGAAGCTCTGCCACAGCGGGGCCGGTTGGCCGTTAAGCTGGGCGCCCATGTCCGCCCCGGTCAGGGCAATCACCGCCTCGCCTAAAATTTTCAGCTTGACCCCTTGGGCGGTCATCTCCAGGCCGGCCTCTTCCCGGGGGTTGCCCACCAAAAGGTTGCCCATGGCCGCGGCAAAGCGGTCCATGGGTCCGGAGGGGGGGATGCCGCTGTCCAAAAAGCCCCGGCGGGGCGAGCCCTGTACGCTGCTGAAGGGACCGGGCTGTATCACTTCAAAGGCGGCTGCCATGGTCGGCTCCTTTTAGTCGGGCAAGCGGTAGGTGCCCTCTTCAATCTGGTACTCGTAGCGGTACTCGATGACCAACTGGCGGATCTCGTCGTACTCCTCGCCCTCCACCTGGTCGTATTTGATGCGGTCGCCGATTCTTAAGAGCACCGGCGACTCCTCGAACTGGGCCAGGGTCTGGAAGCGGTCGTAGATGGGCACCGGGCACAGGCCCATGAGCTGATAGCCGCCGGGGCTCACCACGGGATAGTGGGCGGTGATGCTGCCGCCCAGGGCCACCGCGCCGGCCGGCGTATACAGACGCGGCGAGACGTACTTGGGCGTGGAGAGCAGCACTTCGGGCTCCAGTTGCATCAACTGAGGCGAGCCCGGCGTGAAGCCCACCATGCCGGTCCAGTGCACGGTCTCCGAATGAATGCGCACCACCTCGCTGGCGGGCATCTGGTTCTGCTCGGCCACGAAATCCAGGTCCTTGCCCCAGGGCGGTCCGTACTTCACCGGCAGGTTCAACAGGCGCGAAGGCACCTCGCGCACCTCGGGCACCTGCTGCAAGATGCCCTTGAGCTCGGTGATCAAATCAGCGGTCTTGATGGCCATGGAATCATAGGACAACAACAGGGAGCGCCAGCCGGGGAAGGTCTCTCGAAAACCGCCCAAATCGGCGGCGCAGATGGCCTGGTTCAAGGCGATCACCTTGAAATTGGCCTTGAGAGTCATCTCGTCACCCAGCTCGATGGTCAGATATTCGTCGCCGGAATACAAAAAACGCGGCTCCTCAAAGATCATCTAACTAACTCCCAGCCACTCTTTAGGGGTAGGACTGCTCGCCCAGGGCGACTATCTTGACGCCGTTGGCCTCCAGCTCCCGGCGCAGTTCCTTGACCACCGCCGGCGCCATGGGGTTGTCGCCATGCAGGCAGATGCTCTTGGCCTGCACCGTGATGTCCTTGCCATCGGTGGCTTCCACCTTTTCCTCCAGCACCATCCTGAGCACCTTGTCCACGGTCTCTTTTACATCCACCGCCCCGTGCTTTTTCTTGATGGTGATAGTGCCGTCAGGCAAATAATCCAGGTCCGCGTAGTGCTCGCCAGCCACCCGGATGCCCTTTTCAAGGGCCAGGTCATAGGGCAAGGTGTTGTACAAGGCCATGAATATGGGGGTGGGCTCAAAGGCGCTGAAGGAGTCCAGGATGCCCTTGGCCAACTCTTCGTCGTGCCAGGCCATCTGATACATCTCACCATGGGGCTTGATGTGCTGCAGCTTGATGCCCGCCTGGTCGCAGAAGGACTTCAGGGCCCCGGTCTGGTAGATGATGTAGTCCGCCGCCTCCTGGCGGGTGATGGCCATCTGGCGCCGGCCGAAGCCGATCAGGTCCGGAAAACCCGGATGAGAGCCCACCGCCACGCCGTGCTCGGCGGCCAGGGCCACGGTCTGGCGCATCACATGGGGGTCGCCGGCGTGAAACCCGCAGCCCACGCTGATGGAGGTGACGTACTTCATCATCTCCGCGTCATTGCCCAGGTTGTAGATGCCGAAGCTCTCGCCCATGTCGCAGTGCAGGTCGATCTCCTTGGCCATGCCATGCCTCCCGACTTAATTGATGATCAGGCCGCCGTCGATGAACAGGGTGATGCCGTGCACCCACTCTGATTCGTCGGAGGCCAGATACACCGCGCCGCCGGCGATGTCCTGGGGCTGGCCCACGCGGCCAGCCGGGGTCTGGTCCACCCGGCTCTTGAGATAATCCGGGTCCTGCAAAAGGTGCCGGTTGAGCGGGGTCTCCACGTCGCCGGGGCCGATGCAGTTGACGTTGATGCCCTGGGGGGCCAGCTCCATGGCCAGGGCCTTGGTGAGGCCTTGAATGGCCGCCTTGGAGGCGCAGTAAACCGCCGCGTTGGGAAAGCCGATCTCGCCGGCGATGGAGGCCACACCAATGATCTTGCCGCCGCCAGCCTTGAGCATCTCGGGCACCGCCCGCTGCACCATGAAAAAGGCTCCCTTGACGTTGATGTCCATGGTGTCGTCCCAGATCTCTTCGGTGTGCCCGGCCACGTCGGTGGAGATCAGAATGCCGGCCACGTTGACCAGTATGTCCAGCTTGCCGTAGGTCTCCACGGTCTCAGAAACCACCCGGTCCACGTCAGCCAAGTCGCGCACGTCACCGGTCAGGGCCAGACCCTCGCCGCCCTCGGCCTTGATCTGCTCCACCACCTTGTCAAGGGCCTCTTGCCCCCGGCTCACCACCACCACCTTGGCCCCCTGGCGGGCGAACTCCAGAGCGATGGCCTTGCCGATGCCCTGGCCTCCCCCGGTTACGATAGCTACTTTGTCTTTCAGTCTCATGTCACCTGCCTCCTTCACAACTGCCTATGATGCCCTCTTTAAGAACATTTTCCCGGGGAACGCCATGTATACAATTGCCGTACAAACGTATGCACAATTCATCCGCAGAATAACTATCCGCCCACCCGCTGCCCGTTGAAAATGCACTTACAGCCAAGGGGCCGTCAGAAGCAGCCACAGCGGACCTTCTGGCGGAACATGTTTTTAATCTACCGTATTAACAGGTTAAAACGGCTAAGCATCGCCCGTTTACTTTTATTATGCAGTGATCTTAAATTGTTTTCAGGCAGCCTGTCAATATTTATTTTCTTGACACGAAAAGCGGGCATGGAGTACAAAATGGTAACGTTTCCATTAATTCAGAACCGAATATGTTTTGAAACCATCGCAGTTATGGCGATGCAATTGATTGAAATCTTTATCCTTATTAGATTAAGGAGATAACCATGCCTGAAATGAAAAATGAAACCCACTTTGCCCAATTCAATTTTCCCGAGGCTCCCAACATTACCACCCCGCCCCCCGGCCCCAAGGCCAAGGCCTTGCTGGAAAGGCAGGAGCAGGTGGACTCGCAGGTGCTCACCTACCCCCACATGATTCCTCTGGCACCGGATGACGGCCTGGGCGCCACGGTCAAAGACGTGGACGGCAACTGCTTTATAGACCTCAGCGGGGGTGTGGGGGTCCTCAACGTGGGGCACTCCCATCCCGCCGTAGTGGAGGCCATAAAGGCACAGTGCGACCGGGCGGTGCACATGCTGGACTTCCCCGGCGAAGCCCGGGTCAAGTTATCCGAGAAGGTGCTGGAAGTCATACCCCCGGGCCTGCGCGGCGAGGCCAAGGTGTTCCTATGCGGCCCCACCGGTTCCGACGCGGTGGAGGCCGGGGTCAAATTGGCCAAGATGCACTCGGGCAAGCCCGGCGTGATCTCCTTTGAAGGCGGCTGGCACGGTGTCACCGGCACCGGCCTGGCCGCCACCGGCAAAAGGGGAGTGCGCGACGCCTGCCTGCCGGTGATGCCCGAGGTGAGCATCATTCCCTATGCCTATTGCTACCGTTGCCGTTTCGGCCTTACCTATCCTTCCTGCGACCTGCAGTGCGCCAAATTCCTGGAGCACGTGGTGCGCGACCCGGACACGCCGGCCACCAACCCCGGCTGCCTGCTGATCGAACCCATCCAGGGCGAGGGCGGCATCGTGGTGCCGCCGGATGGCTACCTGCAGGAGGTACGCAGGATATGCGATGAATACGGGCTGATCCTGATCATGGACGAGATCCAGACCGGCTTCGGCCGCACCGGCGCCATGTTCGCCAGTGAGCTGTGGGACATCACCCCCGACATCTTGCTGGCCTCCAAGACCATGGGCGGCGGCCTGCCTCTGGCGGCGGTGATCATGAAAAAGGAACTGGACACCTGGGCGCCCGGCTCCCACGTGGGCACCTTCCGGGGCAATCTGCTCTCCTGCGTCTCCGGACTGGCCTCCATCGAGGCCGTGGAGGAAGACGGACTGGCCCAACGCTCCCAAGAGTTGGGCGCCAAGGGCCTGGAGCGCTTGCGCGCCATTGCAGAGTCCAGCCCCTACATCGGCGAGGTGCGGGGCAAAGGCCTGTTCATGGGCATGGAGTTCGTAAAGGACAAAGAAAGCAAGGAGCCCGCGCCCGACATTTTGCAGCAGGTGGTGGCTACCTGCTTCCAAAAGGGCTGCATGGTCTGGAAGTCGGGGCGTTGGAACAACGTAGGGCGCATGATGCCGGCCCTGGTCATCACCGAAGAACTCCTCATGAAGGGAATCGACATCTTTGAACAGGAAGTGCAGGCCCTGGGCTAGAATTGCTATATTGGTCGGGCTGGCGCGGCCTGGCGCCAGCGGGCCCCGGCCGGGGTATCTGGAAAAAAGCGGGACCAAGCGCCCGGCAGGGGACATCTTTATCCGGCGACCCCTTAAGGCAGGAGTGGCAGGCAAAGGGCTTTGACTAAAAAACGCACCACCATAAAGGACGTGGCCAAAGCGGCGGGCATGTCGCCCTCCACGGTATCGCGGGCCCTCAACGACCACCCCCGCATCAGCGACAAGACCAAAAAGCGGGTGCTGAAGCTGGCCGCCAAGATGGGCTATACGCCCAACCTGCTGGCCCGGGGGCTGGTGACCCAGAAGAACTTTCTGCTGGGCTTGTTGGTCTATGACTTCCGCAACCCCTTCTACGCGGAGCTGACCCGGGCGGTGCAGGAGGCGGCCGAGGAAAAGGGTTATTGGGTGATCCCCTCCAGCACCGACGACGACCCCGAGAAGACCCGCCGCATCGTGGACTCCATGATGAAGGTGGGGGTGGAGGGCCTTATCTTCGCCTCCTGCCAACTGGAAGACCCCCTGGTCAGCGGTCTGATCCAGCGGGGCTACCCGGTAATGCTGGCCAACCGCAGGCTCAAGGAGGACCAGGGCAACTACGTGGTGATGGACAACGTCTACGGCGCCTACCTGGTGGTCAGCCACCTTATCCGTCTGGGCTACAAACGCATCGCCATCATTCGGGGGCCCCGGGAGGTCTCCACCGGCGCCGACCGCTATCAGGGCTATCTGGAGGCCATGGGCGAAAAGGGCCTGGAGGTGGACCCGGAACTGGTCAAGGAAGGCACCTTTTTCTCGCAAGACACCGGCTACAGCTTCGCCCGGCAACTGATGTTGCTGCCCCGGCCGCCGGAGGCCATTTTTTGCAGCGACGATTACATGGCCCTGGGGGCCATGAAGGCCCTGGGCGAGATGGACCTGGCCGTGCCCCAGGACGTGGCCCTGGTGGGTTTTGACGACGCGGAGATATCCTCCCACCCCCATATTCAGTTGACCACGGTGAGCCAGGACGCCAGGGAAATGGGCCGGCTGGCCGCCAAGAGCCTGATGGACCTCATAGAGAAACGCCTGGATGAGCCGCAACGCCTGTTCTTGGAACCCAACCTGGTGATCAGGGGTTCCTGCGGCTACCGTATGCAGCCTAAGGATCGCAAGAACCTGGGCTGATTTAATCCCGGGGGCGGCATGGCCGGCCACCCGGCAAAAAAAGGCGGGGCGGGAATGTTTCTGTTTTTCTTCGGTCCCTTTGAAAAGCTGGCCGGCAACAATATGTCCCTTGCCCTGGAGCGCCCTGTCACCCTGCGCGAACTGATTGCTGAACTGGCCCGACGACTGCCTGACTTCAAGCGATTCGCCCAAATGGACACGGACCAAGAAATATCGGCCCATATATCGTTTCTCAGCCAAGGGAAACTCTTGCGCCTGGACGACCAGGTGCATGACCAAGACACCGTGCAGGTGCTTTTGCCGGTGACTGGGGGCTGAACCCCCTGAAGGAATAATAAAATGCATGGTTACACTGGAAAATTTTTGGCCGTGGACCTGAGCGACCGGAAAATATCAACCCAAGAATTGGACCCAGCCCGGGCCGGGAAATTCCTGGGCGGCGCCGGCATAGCGGCGGACATACTCTTCAAGGAGACCGGTCCCCAGACCGATCCCCTGGGGCCGGATAACACCCTGATCGCCTTCACCGGCCCCTTCACCGGCACCGCAGTGCCCTCTTCCAGCCGGCACCATCTGATGGCCCGCTCTCCCCTGACCGGCATCCTGGGCGAAACCAACGTGGGCGGCTCCTGGGCGGTGCACTTCAAGCGGGCCGGCTTCGACGGAGTGGTGGTCAGCGGCCGGGCCGACAAGCCAGTGTATCTTTGGGTGCACGACGGCCAGGCCGAGCTGCGCGACGCTACGCCCATCTGGGGACAGGACTCCTATGATTCGGCGGCCTGGCTTAAAAATGAGACCACCGAAAAGGCGACCTGCGCGGTGATCGGCCAGGCCGGAGAAAAACAGGCCCTGATCGCCAGCATCCCCCACATCGGCAGCATCGTGCGCGCCGCGGCCCGCACCGGCCTGGGCGCGGTGATGGGCTCCAAGAACCTCAAGGCCATGGTGGCCCACGGCAGCGGCTCCTGGGACCTGGCCGACGCCGAGGGCCTGCAAAAAGACGCCAAGGCGCTGTTGCCCCATGTGCGCGAGGCCACCGCCACTTTCGGCCAGTTCGGCACCTCCGGCGGAGTGGACAACTACGAAAAAATGGGCAACTTCCCCCTGGAAAACTGGCGGGGAGGCCGCTGGGCGGGCGCGGCCAAGATATCGGGCGCCACCATGCACGACACCATCTTAAGCGGCAGGAAAGCCTGCTTGCACTGCCCCATCGCCTGCGGCCGGCACATCAAGATCGAAGACAGCCCCTACGGCCCCATGGACTGCGAGGGGCCGGAATACGAGACCATCGGCACCATGGGCGGCGAGTGCCTGGTGGACGACCTGGCCGCGGTGTGCAAGGCCAATGAGCTGTGCAACCGCTACGGCCTGGACACCATCTCCGCCGGCGCCACCATAGCCTTTGCCATGGAGGCCTTTGAAAAGGGGCTTATCACCACCGCCGACACCGACGGGGTGGAATTGACCTGGGGCAGCGGCCCGGCCCTGGTGGAGATGGTGCACAAGATGGGGCGCGGCCAGGGCATCGGCGAGTTGATGAGTCAGGGCTCTTTGAAGATGGCCCAGGCCCTGGGCCGGGGCGCGGAGGACTTCGCGGTGCAGGTCAAGGGCCTGGAGCCCTCGGCCCACGATCCCCGGCGCTTTTTCAGCCAGGCGGTTTCCTATGCCACCGCCGCCCGCGGGGCCTGTCACAACGCCAGTTGGAGCCACCCCTACGAGATCGGCCTGAGCATGCCCGAGATCGGCATCCCCGAGGCCCAGGA
>JANQFN010000584.1 GCA_028277825.1 Desulfarculaceae bacterium | reverse complement strand
GTGGTCCAGCCAGAACTGTTGCGGGTCCACGGTTTCGATAGAGACACGCCCGTCCCCGCGATCATTCTACCGGCTCCCTGGGCCTGGACCTGGCCGCCGGGGTGGGCGGCGTGCCCCGCGGGCGCATCACCGAAATCTACGGCCCGGAGTCCTCGGGCAAGACCACCCTGGCCCTGCATGTGATCGCCGAGGCCCAGAAGACCGGTGGCGTGGCCGCCTTTGTGGACGCCGAGCACGCCTTGGACGTGGGCTACGCCAAGAAGTTGGGCGTGAACGTGGACGACCTGCTGGTCTCCCAGCCTGACACCGGCGAGCAGGCCCTGGACATCGCCGAGATACTGGTGCGTAGCGGCGGGGTGGACGTGTTGGTGATCGACTCGGTGGCCGCCCTGGTGCCCCGGGCCGAGCTGGAAGGCGAGATGGGCGACAGCCACGTGGGCCTGCAGGCCCGGCTGATGAGCCAGGCCATGCGCAAACTGACCAGCGTGGTGGCCAAGAGCCGCACCTCCCTGATTTTCATCAACCAGATCCGCATGAAGATCGGGGTCATGTTCGGCAGCCCCGAAACCACTTCCGGCGGCAACGCCCTCAAATTCTACGCTTCTTTGCGCCTGGACATCCGGCGTATCGGCAAGATCAAGTCCGGCGACCAGGACGTGGGCAACCGCACCCGGGTCAAGGTGGTCAAAAACAAGGTGGCCCCGCCGTTCAAGATGGCCGAGTTCGACATCCTCTTCGGCCGAGGCATCAACCAGCTGGGCGAGGTCTTGGACATGGCGGTGGAGGCCGACATCGTCAACAAGAGCGGCGCCTGGTATTCCTACGGCGACGAACGCATGGGCCAGGGCCGGGACAACGCCATCAACTTCATGCGCGAAAGCGACGACATCGGCCAGGAGATCATCACCCGGGTAAAGACCAAGCTGGGTTTGGTGGAAGCGGAGGCCGAGGCAGAGGCAGAGGCCGCCCCGGAAGAGTAATTCCCTTGGGGGCCGCCGGCGCGGCATAGGCGCCGGCGGCCCTTTTACAAGCATAGAGGACCAGGCATGGCCAAGACCGGCAATGAAATCCGCCAGCAGTTTTTGGACTACTTCGCGGCACAGGGACACCAGGTGGTGAAAAGCTCCAGCGTGATCCCCGCCGACGACCCCAGCCTGTTGTTCACCAACGCGGGCATGGTGCAGTTCAAAAACGTGTTCACCGGACAGGAGAAGCGCGACTACAACCGCGCCGCCACCTGCCAGAAATGCTTCCGGGTCAGCGGCAAGCACAATGACCTGGAAAACGTGGGCCATACATCTCGACACCACACGTTCTTCGAGATGCTGGGCAACTTTTCCTTTGGCGATTATTTCAAGGAAAAGGCGGTGGTGTTCGCCTGGGAGCTGTTGACCGAAGGTTACGGCCTCAAT
>JANQFN010000579.1 GCA_028277825.1 Desulfarculaceae bacterium | reverse complement strand
GCGCCACCAGCAGCTTGACGCCCGGGCGGCCTCCGAGCGCGTGTTCATCGTGGAGAACCTGGTGAACACCCACCGCCTGAGCCAGGAGCCCTTCACGGTCTACTGCTTCCCCTTGCACCTCACCGACAGCACTGGTCTGCCGGTGCGTGTGCTGGCGGAACTATGACCTGATCACCGGCTCTCTCCGCGCGCAATCCAACCCCTTTATCAGCTACAATCTAGAGGCATCGGGCAACCCCAACTTCTTGGAGTTGAAGTGACCCCTGTTGACTGGCTGGTAATCATCGCTTATTTGAGCGGCATGATCGGGCTCAGCGTTTACCTGGGTCGCCGCCAGAAGACCCAGGCCGACTACTACCTGGGTGGGCGCACGCTCCCCTGGTGGGCCATCGGCCTGTCCACCATGGCCACCCAGACCTCGGCCATCAGCTTCATCTCCATCCCCGCTTTCGTGGCGCTGAAAAACGGCGGGGGCCTCACCTGGCTGCAATACGAGTTGGCCGTGCCCCTGGCAGTCATCGTGACCATGGTGTTTCTGGTGCCCTTTTTCCGCCAACTCAAACTGATCAGCGTCTACGAATACCTGGAGAGGCGCTACTCGCCGGCGGTGCGCTATCTGGTCAGCCTGATCTTCCTGCTCAGCCGGGGGCTGGGCACCGGCGTAGGGGTGTATGCCAGCGCCATCGTGCTCTCGGTCTGTTTCGGCATCAGCCTGGAGATCACCATCCTGATCATCGGCGGGGTGACGGTCATATACGACACCATCGGCGGCATGAAGGCGGTGGTTTACTCAGACGTGATCCAGATGGTGATCCTGGTGGCCGGGGTGGTGTTGTGCATCGCTTACGCCGCCGAGGCCAGCGGCGGGCTGGCCGAGATGCTAAAGAGCTTTCCCGCCGAGCGCGGCGCGGCGGTGCAGGCCGCCCACGGCATAAACGACGGCGGCACCGCGCCCTTCTGGGCCTTTCTGATCGGGGGCATCTTCCTCTACACCTCCTATTACGGCGCCGACCAGAGCCAGGTACAGCGGGAACTCTCCGCCCCCAGCGAAAAGGAAAGCCGACTGTCCCTGGTGTTCAACGGCTTCGCCCGCTTCCCCCTCACTTTGCTGTACGTGGGCCTGGGCATGGCCCTGTGGTCGGCGCACGATGTCTCACCGGAGCTGGCCGCCCGGGTGCCGGATCACCGGCCCGACGAGCTGGTGCCCCAATTCATCCTGCATTTTCTGCCGCCGGGGGTGCGTGCCCTGATCTTCGCCTCGCTGATGGCCGCGGCCATGTCCAGCCTGGACTCGGCGCTCAACTCACTCTCAGCGGTGACGGTCAAGGACTTCATCAGCCGCCGGGTGCATGATTCCCGGCGGCTGTTGATCCTGGGCAGGTTGACCACCGTGGGCTGGGGGGTGTTGATCACCGGGGCCGCCTTTTGGGCGGGCTCCATTTCGGGCACCGTGATCGAGGCCATCAACAAAGTGGGCTCGGCCTTTTACGGCCCCATCCTGGCCGCCTTCCTGGTGGGGGTGATATCCAAGCGAGCCAGGCCCGCCGGGGTGATCGCCGGCCTGGCCGTTGGGGTGGCCTTCAACCTCTGGCTCTGGATCGCCCATCCCGGCGTGCATTGGATGTGGTGGAACTTCACCGGAGTGGCGGTCACCAGCCTGGTCAGCCTGGCCCACGGATTCATCAAGCCCTTGGCTTCATCGGCGGTGGCCAAATACACCCTGGCCGGCAGCGGGCATTTCAAAAAGGAGCGCCCCTGGCTCTGGCTCTACGGGCTTTTAATCGCCTACTTCATCCTGCTCTTGGTAATCGTGCACGCCCTGTAACGAGGTCTCAAAAACAGAGCCGGGCCATTGGCCCGGCTCTGTTATGCGCGGCAAGCAGCGCTCAATCCATGAGCACTCTCTCCGAAATCGCCTCCTCCTCGCTCTCCACCGGGACCACCAGTTCGGCGTCTTTGCGGCCCGGGAGCACCAGGTTCAAGAACACGCCCAGCACCCCGGCCAGGCCGATGCCGGCCAGCTTGAACTGGCCGATGGGCAGCGCCATGCCGCCGGTGCCGAAGATCACGATCAGGGCCACGATGGCCAGGTTGCGAGGATGCATCAGATCCTGACCGGCGCGCACCAGGATGTTGATGCCCACCACCATAATGGCCCCGAAGAGAAGCACCATGATGCCGCCCATCACCGGCGCGGGGATGGTGAGCAAAAAGGCGCCCAGCTTGCCCACAAAGGCCAAGGCCACCGCCGCGATGGCCGCCCAGGTCATGATGGCCGGGTTGAAAGCCTTGGTTAACGCCACCGCGCCGGTCACCTCTGAATAGGTGGTGTTGGGCGGGCCGCCCAGGAAAGAGGCCAGGCTGGTGGCCAGGCCGTCGCCCAGCATGGTGTTTTTAATGCCCGGGTCCTTGACGTAATCCTTGCCGGTGATGCCGCCGATGGCCAAGACGTCGCCCACGTGCTCGATGGCCGGGGCGATGGCGATGGGCACGATGTAGATGATCGCCTCCAGGTTCCACTGGGGCAACACGAATTTGGGCCAGGCCAGCCAGGGGGCCTTGGCCAAGCCGCCGAAGTCCACGATGCCGAAGGCAAGCGATATCACATAGCCGCAGCCGATGCCGATGAGGATGGGGATCAGCTTCAGCCAGCCCCGGCCCAAAAGCGACACCAGGATGGTGATGGCCAAAGAGGCCAGGGAGACGATCAGGGCGATATCCTGCGGGTAGAGCGCCTTGGCGCCGTCGCCGGTCTTGCCCAGGGCCAGGTTCACCGCCACCGGGGCCAGGATCAGGCCGATGACCATGATCACCGGTCCGGTCACCACCGGGGGCAGCACCCTGGTCAGGATCTTGGCCCCGCCCCAGCGCACCACCAGGCTCAACAGGATATAGAGCACGCCGGCGGCGGCCAGGCCACAGAGGGTGCCGGGCAGGCCCCAGGTCTGGGTGCCGTAGATGATGGGAGCGATGAAGGCGAAGGAGGAGGCCAGAAACACCGGCACCTTGCCCCGGGTGATCAACTGGAACAAGAGAGTACCCACCCCGGCGGTGAACAGGGCCACGTTGGGGTTCAAGCCGGTGAGAAGCGGCACCAGCACCAGGGCTCCGAAGGCCACAAACAGCATCTGGGCGCCCAGCACGATGCCCTTGGGCGAAAACTTGTATTCCGGTGTCGAAAAGTCGCTCATGGACCTCTCCCTTACCTCGCTAAAAAAAACTTATATCTGTGAGCGGCGGAACTACCCGCCTACTTGGTGCCGAATATCTTGTCGCCGGCGTCGCCCAGGCCGGGCAGGATGTAGCCGTTCTCATCCAGCCGGTCGTCGACGGACGCGGTGTAGATCTCCACCTCGGGGTGGGCCGCCTCCACCCGGGCGATGCCCTCGGGCGCTGAGACCAGAAAGATGCCACGGATATTTTTGCAGCCCGCCTCTTTCAGCAGCTCGATGGTGCCCAAAAGCGAGCCGCCGGTGGCCAGCATGGGGTCCAGGATCAGGGCCATGCGCTCTTCTATCTTGTTGGCCAGCTTCACGTAGTACTTGTGCGCCTGCAAGGTCTCCTCGTCGCGGTAAAAGCCCACCACCGAGACCTTGGCCCCGGGGATCATATCCAGCACCCCGTCCATCATGCCGATACCGGCCCGAAGGATCGGCACCACGGTCACCTTCTTGCCCTTGATCTCCTCCACCTCAATAGGACCGGCCCAGCCCTGGATGGTCTTGGTCTCGGTGGTCAGGTCCTTGGTGGCCTCATAGGTCAACAGCCGGCTCACTTCGGTGGACAGGGCGCGGAAACTGGAGGTGGAAAGGTCGTCTTTTCTCAAGATGCCCAGCTTGTGGCGGATGAGGGGGTGATCCACGACGGTGACCGGCAAGGGTGCCTCCTTGTGCTGCTGGGATTGTTTAAGAAGCAGAGCTTTCTATATGTAGTTGGCCGGGGGCGGGAGGGTCAACCTATTTTTGGGGAGGAAAGCTGGTGGGGATTATCTTTGCCGCCCCGCGGCCTTCATGTTTCAGGGCGGTGTTGTAGTCCTTGAGCGCCCGGGAGGCCCCGGCGCACAGCACCAGGGCCAAAACCGCCGGCACCGCCACCAACCGGGTTTTCATGGCATCCCTCCTTTGGCGGCCTCAACCCAGGCGCATCAACTCTATGGCGGGTAGAGCCAGGTCCACGTGCAAAAACTCCCCCGGCTTCAGCCCCGGCCGCTCCAGGAGCAGCTTGAGCACCTCGTTCACCTCCAGGGTGGCGATCATGGCCGGCGTGGGCGTGGGCACCCCCAACACCGCCTCGGCCGAGTCGGCCTTGGCCGCCGGCCCCGGCCCGTGCAGGGCCTTTAGGCCCGGGTCGCCCGGGCGCACCGTCATCACCAGGCCCTCCAGGCCGGCCAGGGCGCCGTGCACCATGGGCAGGCCGGCCTCGGGGGACTGCTCCTCCAACAGGTAGCGCGAGGTCATGTTGTCCAGGCAATCCACCACCACCTGACAGTCCGCCATGATCTGGGGCAGGTTGGC
>JANQFN010000573.1 GCA_028277825.1 Desulfarculaceae bacterium | reverse complement strand
TCAAAACCCCGGTCCAATATTTAGACTTGGCCCCCTCCCTGCTAAGTGCGCTTGGCCAAGTTCCGCCGGAATGGAAGGAAGGCAAGGTCATCTTCCCCCGGGCTGATAATGCTGCGCTGACCAAGCGTCCCATCGTGGGCTATGACTACCACGGCAAAAAAATACAGATAATCCAAGACGGTCAGAAGGTGAGTTTTTCATTAAACGGCGGCCCGGCCACCTACCATGGAATGAATGGTGAAGAGTTGGCTGCCGAGGGCCATGAATACGCAGAAATCTCTGCTGTTTTGGCTGTCTTGGAGATTTTTTTGGAAAAAAGAGGTCTAACCTTGAGTGGACTGAGTTCGCCCTGAAGTTGGGCGAGAGCCCAATTAAGGCCTTTGCAGCCCCATACGGAGATTCATTCCCTGCGGTTTGCCGCATTATAAAGCTGGATTTTTCCTTTTGATACCCCGCTGCTTGCGGCGGGGTTGTTCATAAGGTTCTAAACTGCCTACAGCTCTTTCAGGCCCTCAAAATAATCGATCACGAAATTGATGTGTGAGCGCATGTAGTCAAAGGCGGCGTGGGTGTCGTGTTCTTTAATGGCCTGCATCACCCTCACATGCTGCTGGTGCACCAGGTCCACGTTAACCACGTCCTGATAGAGTATCTGCAGGTTCTCCCGTATGCCCACGGCCATGTAGTCATAGAAGTGCTTCATTAGCTGCACTTGCAGAGGGTTCTTGGTGGCGTAGGCGATACGCATGTGAAAGTAAACGTCCTCGGCACTGCCCAGGCCGCCCTGATGTATCTGATCCGACATCAAAGCCAGGCTTTTTTCCAAAAGGGAGATGTCTTCCTTGGTGGCCCGGCGGGCCGCCAAAACCGCCGAATTGCACTCCAGGCCCAGGCGCACCTCCAAAAGCTGGGTCAGGCTCACCGCCTGTCCCTCGATCATCGGCCTCAGGGGATTGTTCACGCCACCCTCGTGGTGATTGGCCACAAAGGTGCCTTGGCCCTGGCGCTGCTCCACCAGGCCCAGGCTGACCAGACGTCCCACCGCGTTGCGCACCGTGGGCCGGCTCACCCCCATCTGGCTGGCCAATTCCCTTTCCGGGGGTAGCTGGTCGCCTGGTTTTATTTGGCCCCTGAAGATAAGGTCGCGAAGCTGTTCAAAGACCTGATCCGCTATTTTCTTGGGCCGGATCTGCTTGAATTGACTCATGCCGACTCCCTTGGGCAACCGAGTCTCGTAAGTTGGTATTACCTTATACCATGATTGCGGTTTAGCACACAGCGGCTCCTGACCGGGACAATATTATAATGTATTGGCTGGCATGCCGGTGCGGATAGCCTCTGGTCAGCCAAAACCACTTTACAATATCCCCTCATTATCTTTGCAACCCATTGAAATCCACCATTGACGCTTATTGGTAATTATTTAAAATGACTTGTCCTATTAACCAACAAAAAGATTTTAGTCATTAATAATAGACATTTTTCTCAAATTAACTATTGACAATATACTCTCCAATGCCCTAATAAGTAAATTGGTAAGACCAAATAACCATATCAGGCCAATTGAATCCATGCTTCGAAGCA
>JANQFN010000108.1 GCA_028277825.1 Desulfarculaceae bacterium | reverse complement strand
GCGGAGGCAAATGGGTGCCCGGGAATCTCAGAATCGTGACCATCGATTTCATGCTCTAAAGGACGACGAAAATAACTACTTCGAAAAAATCAGGAGTCTCTAGCGGCCGGATGAACAGGCGTGAGAGGTGCTAATCACGGGCCGGAGGAGATCAGTTGCAACTCCAGATGGAAATGGACAGGGGCTCACCCTGTCAGACTCTGGCAATCCTCTCTCTCACCCGGGCGACGCGGCCGGCGGGCGGTTTCGCCCCAGATCAGCGCAACCACGCTCCAGGGCCACCAACTCCAGCCGGCGCCCGCCCGGAGGGGGCATTACGGCCTTTATAAGTCAATAATGACAAAGCCCGTCTCAAAAAACAACGTCCGCCTGAAATAGCCATGCCACCGGCCGCGTTGCCAACGCCTGCCCGGTTCAGGTTTGTTCAAGTATTTCCGGGGGCACCAGGCCTTTCAAGTGGGGAAAGGGGTCACTGGCGTGGGGGATCTCGATGGCCCCCAAAAACTCCTCCTGAAAGTCGGGGTGTCCGCTGAGTTCCACGTAAGTGACCTGCGAGGCCACCCGCTGGGCCTCTTGTCTGAGCTTGTGATCCAACAGGGCCAGGCGGGCGCCGTCTCCGGCGGCGTTGCCCACCGCCTTGATGCGCTCCAAGGCTATGTCGGGGAACAGGCCCATGATCAGTGCCTGTTCCTTGTCCACGTGCACCCCGAAGGCCCCGCAGATCTTGATCTCCTCAATCACCGGGTTGCCCATGTGCTTCAAAAGCAGCTTGCAACCGCTGTACAGGGCTGACTTGGCCAATTGTATCTGGCGGATATCCTTTTGCGTGACAACTATGTCTTTGTCGATGCTGGTTTCCGGAGCCCAGGCGATAACGAACTCGCCCATCTGAGTTTCCGGGTCCTGGCGATAGCGCGGGGACTCTAAATCCTCGGCAAAGGCGCCGCTTTTGTCAATTATTCCGCCACGATATAGCTCAGCCAGCAGGTCCAGCACTCCAGAGCCGCAGATTCCCTTGACCTGCATATCCTGGGGCCGGGAGTGGCTGCGCCAGGCGTCCTTGCCCACCACTTTGTAGTCCACCCGGTGCTCGCCGGGATAGATGCGGATACGCTCGATGGCCCCGGGCGCCGCCCGCATGCCGTGGGTGATCTGGGCGCCTTCCAAGGCCGGGCCGGTGGCGCAGGAAGTGCAGGCCAGGCCCTGGCGGTTGCCCAGAACCAACTCGCCGTTGGTACCGATGTCGATGATTAATTGCATCCGGTCCTGCTCATGGGGCCTTTCCGCCAGGAGCACCCCTACGTTATCCGCCCCCACGAAACCGGCCTCCAGGGGCAGGGTGTGCAGATAGACCGCCGGGTTGAGCCGCAGGCCCAAGCGACGCGCCTTGAGGTCCAGGCTGTGCTGCAGGGCCGGGGTGAAGGGCGAAACCGCAACGTGGCGCGGATTCAATCCCAAGAGAACATGGTGCATCACGGTGTTGCCCACCACCACCAGGTCCTCGATGTCATCCAAACTCAGGGTCCGGGCGGAATCAGCGCCTGCAATCCCGCCGGGCTCCCGCTCAACCTCCTCCACGGCGGCGGTCATCAGCTGGTTGATGCCACCCACGATTTCGTGGTGCATCTTGGCCAAGCCATCACTGTGGTTGATGGCGTAGCTCACCCGGCTCATGATGTCTTCGCCGTATTTGCACTGGGGATTCATCTGGGAAGCGGTGGCCACCACCTCGCCGTTGCTCAAATCGCACAAATAGCCCGCCAGGGTGGTGGTGCCCAAATCAATGGCCATCCCGTAGTGGTGCTCATGCCGCCCGGGCCGCACCCGGAGCACTTCGCGTTCCATCCACAGGCTGACGGTAACCTTCCAATCGCCCCGGCGCAGGAGATCGCCTAGATCCTGCAAAGCGTGGATGTCGATGCTCAACTCGGCCAGGCCGTATTCGCGTTGCAAGGCTTGGTAAAGACGATCCAGATCGCCCAAGGGGTCTTCCGGCGCGGGCGGAGGCATCTCCACATAATAGAGTTTCACCGCCGGGTCCAGCTTGAAATCCAGACTGCGGGCCTCCTTGCTCACCACCTGCTTGCCGGCTCGCGCCTCTTCGGGCACGAAAAGCAGGATATCGCCGGTCACCTGGGCGCAACAAGCCAAGCGGTAGCCCTGCTCGCGCTCCCCGGGACTGATAAAGGCCCCTTCCTCTTCCAGCCAGGGAGAAGCATGCGCCTGAGACGAGGTGAGGCCGAACTTGTCGAAGACACCGGCCTCGATCCTGACCTTGCACTTGCCGCAAACCTTGTTGCCGCCGCAAAGGCTCTCCAAATCGCCGCCCAGTTGGCGCGAAGCCGCCAGCAGGGTTTCGCCGATCTTCACTTTGCCCCGGTTGCCCGCGGGCTGGAAAATAACCGTGGCTTCCTCCGCCATTGTTAGCTTTTCTCCCAGTTGTGCAAACCGCCGCCATTTTGCCGGCGGCCGGACCGCTCCGCCGCCGGGCGGCTTTGCTGCTTCATGACTGGCCTGGGGTCAAATTGCTGAGCCCCGGAGCGGGCCGGGGCTTGGGAAACGAAGCCGGCGCAACCATTCAGGAATGGTCCGCCGCTTTGCGCATTTTGGCGGCCGCGCGCTCGGCCCGCCGGGGAAAAGGCTCCGGGGCGTCTTCGCCCGCCTGCCACTCCACGCCGCGGGCCTCCAGTTCCGCCAGAACCTTGCGCCGGTTGCGGGCGCTTTTGGAAAAGATCATGATATAGACATAGGAGCCCAGGATGGCGAAAAAGCCGACTATCATCGCCCAGGCCCAGAACGGATCATCGATCATGGCTAGCTCCTCCCCGCGCTCAAACCTGGCCCCGCCAGAAATAGAGGATGGGCAGGGCCACGGCCAAAGAAGCCAAAGTGGCCAGTGCGGTGTTTTGCAGAAAGCTCTGGTAGGAGAGTTGGCGGCCCCGCCATTTGCGCATGTAAATGGCCACCGCCGGCGCCAGGGCCACGACCCCGTAGGCCAGCACCTTCTGGGTGACAGAGGGAATGGCGTAAAAATCGCCGCCCACCGCCGCCATCACGATCACGAAACTGATTCCTATAATATGTCCTATTTTCATACTGGACATTGTACCATTTATTAATTGCTGACAGGGGCCCGGCCCATCCAGGCCCCTGTCAGACTTCAAACTCCTTGCCGGGGGGGGAGCCCGACCGGGTATTCCCTGGGAGCCAGGGGAAGCCGGCGCTGCAAGAAGTTCCACCGCATAAACCAGTGAAGCTCGCGAGCCGAGCTACCACTTCTGCACCCCATAACGCCTGAGGATGGTGCCCCATTTGGAGCCCTTGCCGAACACCAGGGCCTTGGCATCCACCTTGCCCCCCAGCATGCCGGCCTCATTCATCGCCTTGATCCAGGGCTGCAGGTGCGAGGCCCGGGGCAGGCGCATGGAGGGCCATTTCACGTATTTAGCCAAGGCCATTTCCACCAGCTTGGCCGAAGCCCCGGTTTCTTGAGCAAAGGCCTTGATCGCCTTGTCACGGTTCTTTTTTGATAGCGTGAACAATGCGGCCTTTTCCAGAGCCGCCAAATAGCGCACCAGGGTGTTGTTCCAGGCGTCACCGTCGCCCATGGCGACAGCCTGATCCTGGTATTTTTTGGAGGCCACCACCACGTTGGTCACCAGGTTTTTGTAGGCCCGGCCCCCCAAAAGTTCCGAGGCCGTCAGCAACTGTTTGCCCCAACCCTGTTGCAGGGGCTCTAGGATCCAGGGAGTGCCGCCGATAATGGCCGCCACTTGACCGCCCTTGAGTTGGGCGGGCATTTCCTTCACGGCCAGTTCCACGAACTCGACGTCAGCCGCCTTGAGGCCGGCCTTATCAAGGGCTTTGAGCGCCACCAAATAAGCCAGGGATTGTTTGCTGGGCACCGCGATCTTCTGGCCGGACAGGGCCTTGACATCACCCGGGCCACCGTCCTTTTTCACCACCAGCGGCAGGTCGCGGTTGGAGTCTCTGGCCACCATGAACAAAGGGGCCCCTTGGCTGGCCAAAGACAAAAAGCTCACCACGTCCATCACCCCCAAGTTGAAACCGGCGGCCTGGGGCTTGGCGGCGTCTGGAACCAGCTTGGCCTTGAGGTCAAAGGCCTTGAAAAATCCCTGATTGTCGGCCAGCCAGGATGAATCCTCCAGGCTGGGATTGAAGCTGACCACAATTTCTGTTGGGGTGAATTTTTTGTGGGCGCCTGCCTCCAAGCCAGGAGCCTGTTCCTCTTCCTTGACGGCATGTGCGGGCAAACTCAACACAGACAAGGCGCACAAAATCACGAAGAACCCGAATACCTTTTTCGAAAATTTGGCCGTAGTCATGAGCGATGACCTCCCAACAGTCGGTCCCCTAGGTTTTAACCATCAAGCCTCCTCCCTCGTCACCTGCGGCGGTCCCGCAGATATGCTCAGGAAGCTTTGCCAGTTGGCGCCCTAAAGCGCCCGGTATGCCTCAGCGCCCGATGGCCTGATGAACCAAGTGATCCACACCGAGGGGAATTACAAAGCACACCACGGTGATCAAGATAACTCCCAGAATGATCTTCATGACTTCCTCTCCTATGACCCGGCGGTCATCTTTTCGCGGTAGGTTTCAAGATACCTGCCGCACCATTCATCACGCCCCATCATCATTTCCGCGGTGCGCATGGCCATTTTCATTTCCATGTCCAGCGGGTCCATGATGGGACAGTTCAATCCGTTCTGCACGGCCATGGCCAAAAAGATGTGATTGACAAAACCACGGTCCGGCAACCCAAAGGATATGTTGCTCACGCCCAATACCTGGTTGACGCCCAACTCCTGCCCCACCAACTTGATGGACTCCAGGGTGATCAGGCCGGCGGTGTGTCCGGCGCTGACCGACAGGCTCAGGCAGTCGATGAACACATCCTCCCGGGGGATGCCCGCCTCCTCGGCCCAAACCACGATGCGTTGGGCGATCTCCAGGCGGCCCTGGGGGGTCTCAGGGATGCCGTTTTCGTCCAGGGCCAGTCCGATGACCGCGGCCCCGGCTCCTTTGATTATGTCCAACAACTCGCGGGACTTTTCCTCTTCTCCGTCCACCGAATTGACCAGGGCCTTGCCCTGATAGGCGTCCAGGCCCGCCTTGAGCACGTCGGGCCGGCTGGAGTCGATGACCAGGGGAAGGTCGGTGACCGAAGTGACCACCTCCACGGCCTTGACCATCATCTCCGGTTCGTCTATGCCCGGCACGCCCACATTCACGTCCAAAAAGTCGGCGCCGGCTTCCGCCTGTCTGACGGCCTCCTCTTTGACTACCTCCAGGCTACCCTCTTCCAGGGACTCGGTGAGCCTTTTTTTGCCGGTGGGGTTGATGCGTTCGCCGATGATCCTCACCGGCAGTCCCGGCCCCACCTCCACGCTTTTATTCTCGCTCGAAATAGTTGTTGTGCTGGCCAACTCAACCTCGCTTACCGGCGGTGCCGCGCGGATTCAACTTGTGGGCCCCGGCCCCCGATCGGGGCCGGGGCGGGTTGTCTAGTCGTCCAAGTAAGGCAAGTCCAGGCCCCAGCCGCGGAGCTCGTCCTTGACCTCGTTGTAGATGTCCAAGTACTCCTGAGTGGGCCGGCAGGACTCGGTATCGTAGCAGTCCTGGAAGGCCTTGCCCTTCTTGTGCAGTTGCCGGCTGACGATCTGGTCCTCGTACTTATCCAGGCACTTGTTGACCAGTTCGTTGGCCTTCTCCAGGCCCAGACCCGCCGCCGCGCTGCCCACTTCGTGGGCGAAACGGGCGCCGATGGGGGTGGCGCCGTTGACCTGGCCGCTCTGCCAGCCGGTGCCGCCGGCCACGTTGAGGCCCACGTTGACATTGCCGATGGCGCCCGCGGCGTGCTCCCAGAAGTACTCGTGGGTGCAAGGCCCGGCGCAGACGATACCCCAGGGGTTGCCGGTCACCGCAAAAGTGCCGGTGTTGCGCGCCCAGGCGTGGCCGCAATAGAAGTTGGTGAAGTAGGCGGTGCGGCTGGTGGTGGCGAAGTAGATCGCGTCCGCCGGCCAGATGCCCAAGTAGGTGGGCTCATACAGTACGCAGTAGGCCAAAAGCTCGGCGGTGCACACCACTGCGGCGTGCATGGGGCTGCCGGCCAAGCCGCCCACAAAGGCCTGGCCCAGGCCCCACACCTTGCGGTTGAGTTGATGCATGGCGTACACGCGCGACATCTGCTCGTAGCTGGTCTTCAAGTGGGGCATGATATAGACTTGGCTGCCGTCGCCGCTTCCCATGAACCGATAAGCAGGCATCTGCCCCTGCAGCGAGACCGTGGCGCTGGCGCAGTCGGACAGGCCGGGGCGGCCGCCGTCATAGCGGGCCGCGTTCACCTCGTGCCGCCGACGGATCTCGGCCGCGATCTCAAAGGGGGTGCCCGGTTTTACGTTGATGCCGTGGATGTAGGGTATAACCCCCTGGAAGTGCACGTGGTCGATGCGCGGCTCCTTTACGTAAGCCAGGCAGACCTTGTACAAAAGATCCGGATCATGCGGGCCCAGGATGCGGGCCAGCACGTTGGGGGGATGGGTATCTTCGGGATCGCGGTGCTTGATGGTTATCTGGTCGGTCCCCTCCCCGAGGATCGTCTCGGAGGGGAACAGACGCAGGGTCTCATCGATCTCGTTCTCGCTGATCTTGATTATGCGCTCCGAAGACTGGCAGTACACGCCGATCTTGGCCAAAAGCTCATAGGCCGCCTTGAATACGTTGTCAGACACCTCGTTGCTCTGGGGCACCACCTCCTCGGGTACGTACTCCAGGCCGTACTTTTGGCAGACTTCCACCACTGCGGGCCAGTAGAGCTCCAGGTCCCAGTCCTTTTCGGACATCATCTCGCCGGTCTCGGCCCGAGCCCAGTAGTCAAACATGCGAGCTCTCATCGTTGACTTCCTCCTTACTAGATATGTGGACCAAAAGGGTGGTCTGGGTTTCTAGCCCTTGCCCACCAACTTCAGGGCCACGTCGGTGGCCTCGACAGCGTCTTTGCCCCAGCCATCGGCGCCAATCTTCTCGGCCCAGGCCGGGTTGGTTGAGCCGCCGCCCACCAGGAACTTGTAATCCTCCTTGTTGCCCTGGGCCAAGAAATAATCGACGATGTCTTTCTGGATGGGGATGGTGGAGGACATGATGGCGCAGATGGCCACGATGTCGGGCTTGTGCAGTTCGGCCGCCTCGTAGAACTTGGAAGCGGGTACGTCCACTCCCAAGTCGATGACGTCAAAGCCCTGGGTGTTCATCACGCTGATCACCATGTCCTTGCCCACGTTGTGGATGTCGCCCTTGACCGTGCCGAATACCACGGTGCCCACCTTTTCGGGTAAGTCGTCGGCCTCTACCATGATGGGCATCAGCACCTCAAAGGCGGCCTTCATGGCATCGGTGGCTTTCATCACCTCGGGCAGAAAGCAGATCATCTTTTCGAAGTCTTTTCCGATCGCGGTCATTCCCTCGATGAGGGCGTCAAATACCTGGCGGGCGGAAGCCCCGCCCTCCAAGGCGGCATTGACGGCCTCTAGGGTCTTTTCCTTGTCAAAGGCGCCCAGGGCGTCCTTCACACTCTGCAGAGCATCAGCCATTGTTGGTTCCTCCTTTGAATCCAGTCCGCCCTCTCCCCCCTAAGGGCGGACTCTACCTGTTTCCTTGCGAACGTTGCTCTAGCTCTGGGGCAGTTTCTAGGCCAGCCTGCCTTCTTCTTCACAGTCCTTGCGCTCCCGCCAGAAGCACCAGTTGCACACGATGCCGGCGATGATGGCGAACGCCGGGCCCAGGAACAAGAAGCCCCCGGCCCAGCCGTATGAAGAGATTACGAAAGAGGCCCCAATGCCGGCGATAACCGCGCCGTACATATTTCTGACCGCCTCGGTCTTGATGGCGCTGAGGTCGGCCAAGTCGAATTTGTAGGCGTCACCACCGGTGACCCCTTCCTTCCAGTCCAAGCGGGTTTGTATAATGACCCTCTGGAGTTGGGACAGGGCGTAGTACACACCCAACCCAAAGGTAGCCAGAGAGATGATCAGGCCTACCCAGACCCACCATGACATCTGGTATTCAGGCATCATATTCCTCCCAGACCATATGGTCTGATTTGCGAGTTTAAGCGTGCCACGGGGCTACTTGTCCTCATCGTGAGGACGCAGCTTGTCCAGGTCCTCCTTGGGAAGCTCGTCGTGGACCTCGTCTCCGACATCCATCTCTTCGGCGATCTGGCGGTGCAGATGCCCCTTGCCGTGGATGTCTTGCGCCTTGGCCAACAGACCCACGTCGAACTTGTCGGGCTTGGCCAGGCTCCAGATCACCGGCAACAATAGGCTGATGCTCATGATCACCACGGTGCCGGCAAACTCACCCACTTGCAGATAGACCGGCATGCCCACCGCAATGGAGACCAGGATGCCGGCCATGGCTCCGTAGCCGTTGCAGCGGTCCCAGAACACGGCCAGGACCAAAGGC
>JANQFN010000536.1 GCA_028277825.1 Desulfarculaceae bacterium | reverse complement strand
GATGTCATCCACCACCACGGCCAGGTGGTAGGTGGGCGAACCGTCGCTGCGCAAGATCACCAGGTCATCCAGTTCGGTGTTGTCAAAGGAGATGGGGCCCTTGACCAGGTCGTTGAACTCGGTGCGCCCGCTAAGCGGCCCTTTGAAGCGCACCACCGCGCCCCCGGCCGGGCCCAAACCCTTTTCGCGGCAAGTGCCGTCGTACTTGGCCTTGGCGCCTTTGACCATGGCCTCCTCACGCATCTGCTGGAGTCTTTCTGGCGAGCAGTGACACCAATAGGCCCGGCCCGCCTCCAGCATCTGGTCCACGGCCTGGCGGTAACGCTCAAAGCGCTGGGTCTGGTAATAGGGCCCGTCGTCGTAATCCAGGCCCAGCCAGTCCATGGCCGCCAGGATGCCCTGCACGTGTTCGTCTTTGGATCGCTTGCGGTCGGTGTCCTCCAGGCGCAGCACGAAGTCGCCGCCGTGATGGCGGGCAAAGAGCCAGTTGAACAAGGCGGTTCTGGCCCCGCCCAGATGCAGGGCGCCGGTGGGGGAAGGCGGGAAGCGGGTGCGCACACGCGGGGTGTTGTCAGGTGTATGATTCATTGAGCCTATCCTATGGGGTTTTTCAGGTGAGGCGATTGGGGGGATCGCTTTTTTTAGAGTGTTTACTTTATTATCAGGCCGGCATAGGCCACTACGTCATTGAAGTCCCGGGTGACCTCTCCGCTGTTGGTGTAGGCTACCAGTTCGGCGCCGGTGGCACCCAGCTCCAAAGCCGCCACCAGGGCTACGGTGGTGGGCAGCACGCCGCACATGCTGATGCGGCCTTCGATCACCGTCTCGTAAAGCCCCTTGGGGTCCAGCGCCAGGATGCGCTCGATGGCCTTGGAATCCTTGGCCTCGGCCTGCTGGGCCGGCTCATAGTGGGTCATGTCAGTGCTGGCCACCATCAGCACCTGGTCCGGGCAGTCGGCGATGACCCCGGCGATACCTTGGCCCAGGTGCTGGCAGTCCTCAAAAGAGAGCATGGATAGACACAGCGGGGTCAGCAAAAGGTCTTCACGCAGGCACTGCAAAAACGGCACCTGCACCTCCAGGGAGTGCTCATATTGATGGGCCAGGTCGTCTTCTTGAGCCAGGCCGCGGGAGATGATGTCCCCGCCCAATTCGGCGTCCAGGGGCACCGCGCCCAGGGGGGTTTGCCAGGAGCCGCGGGTCATCACCGCCACCCTCTGGCCCATGCCTTGGTGGTTGGGGCCCAGCACCAACACCCGGCGGGGGATGGCCACCCGGCTGAGCACCTTGCCGGCCACCGAGCCGGAGAACACATAGCCGGCATGGGGGCTCACCGCAGCCAGCGCCTTTTGCGGTGCGACCTGGGGCTCCAGGTAATCTGCGATCATGTCCCTAAGCTCTTGGGGCCGGCCCGGGTAAAAACGTCCGGCCACGGCGGGGGCGCGGTCCACGGCACACCTCCTCAAGAGGGGTTTTGGCGTTTAATTGCCTACTTAACTAATGCTTAACACACCGCCCCAAAGGCCGCAAGGCCGCGCGGCCCTTCAATAAAGCCCTATCCCAGGGGATGGGTCATTTGGCAAGATGGTAACCAGGACAAAAAACCGTCCCAGCGCCAGGCGGGGTGAACGGAGCTATGAGTTTGGACAAGAGCGACAAACTGAATCTTTTCTATGTGGCCAGCTTTTTTTTGATTCTGCTCTGGTCGGGCATCAAGCCCTTTGATCGCTTCACCTGGGTGTTGGAGGTGGCTCCGGCGGTGATGGGACTGATCGTCTTGGCCTGCACCTATAGGCGCTTTCGCTTCACCCAACTGGCCTACCGCTTGATGTGGATCCACGCCATCATCCTGTTGGTGGGCGGGCACTACACCTATGCCCGGGTCCCCCCCTTTGATTGGCTCAAGGAGGCCCTGGATCTGCAGCGCAACAACTATGACAAGGTGGGGCATCTGGCCCAGGGCTTCATCCCGGCCATCATCACCCGGGAGGTGCTGCTTAGAAACAAGGTTATCGTGGGGCGCCCGGTGTGGCTGGGCTTCATCGTGGTGGCCATCTGTCTGGCCATGAGCGCGCTCTATGAACTGATCGAGTGGCTGGCCGCGGTCTTGACCGGCGAGGCGGCGGACGCCTTCCTGGGCACCCAGGGCTATGTCTGGGACACCCAGAGTGACATGGCCCTGGCCCTGGTGGGCGCGGTGGCCTCCTTGCTGCTGTTGTCCAAGAGGCACGACCGGCAGTTGGCGGCAATCGAGGCGCCTACAGGGTCCGGCAAGGGTCCACAACAAGGGACTGTTCGTTGAACCCCCATACGGGGGTTCATTAAGAGCAACTCCTTGAATGGCGGGAAGTGGGAAGAGGTAGGTAAAAAGGAGTGACTATTTCTTTTCCTTGTAGGGGCGGGGTTTATCCCCGCCCGTCTTTTTCAGCCTGCGGTATCTGGCGGGGATAAACCCCGCCACTACAAAGATCAGCGATTGACAAGCAAGCTCGATTTAGGCATCCAGATCGCCAATGGCCCAAACACCTCTGGCTGATATCAAACCCTACAAGCACCAAGGGGTGCCTGGCCGTCCCACTTTTTTCTTCAAGAATTTTTTGGGAGAGAGTTGGAGGAACTGCGACGCTTTGCCGCTACCTCAACCCTTGGCCTGCATGAGATACATCACCCGCTCCGAGTCTTGAACCGGCCTGGCTTCCTTTACCTCGAACCACTGCCCGAAGCCGGCCTCAAAGGCCTCTTGGCTCAGGTCGTGCAGACCGGCCTGGTCCCGGTTGGCCAGCAGGCGCTGAGCCTGGGAGTCGCTGGGCGGAATGAACTCCACCACCAGCCAGGGAGCCAGCCCGGCAAAAAACTGGGCGATGTGGCCGTAAGGCAGGTTGTTGCCGATGGCCAGGTGATGCACCAGGGCCAGGGCCAGCACCGCGCCGGCCGGACCCCGCTGGCTAATGGACTCGCGTTCGGCCAGGCTCCAGCCCAGGTCTGGGGAAGGGTTGCTCAAATCCAGCACCAGGGGCAGGATGCTGGTTTCACCCTCGTTTCGGCATTGCCGGTAGTTCTGCTCCACCGCCGCCATGTCCAGATCAAAAGACACCACCAACTGGCTGTGTTCGGCTGCGGCCCGGCTGAACAGGCCGGTGTTGGCCCCCAAGTCCCACACCGTGGCCGGCGCCAGGGGGGCCAGGAACTCCTTGACCAGTTCCAGCTTGTGCCCACCAGCTTGTTCCGAGTAATTGGTCTCGTCGTAGTACTCAGACCACTCGGTGCCCTGGGGCTGCCAGGAGAGCTTTTTCACCGCACCTTGCAATGAGTCCAACAGGCCCAGCATGGCCCGTTTGGAAAAGGCCTTTTTCTTGATTTCCACCTTGCTGTTGCCGAAGTGGGACTGGCTCTTGGCGTGCAGCTTCAGGTGCATCATCAGGGAAGGGGACATCAAGGCCCGCTTGGGTAGCATGGCCTGGGCCAGGTCCAGGGGCACTCCTTCCAGATAGAGCCGGCTCAGCCGGCCCAGGCGCCAGTCGCGATGGGCCATCAGGGCCAGCGGGGCCAGAAAGTGCGAACAGAACTGGTGGTAGGCCACCCAGGGATGCCCCTCCTGGTAGCGCTCAAAGGATAGGGTGTCGATGAACGCCGGCCGGTCGGCAAGGAACTGGATGTTGAAGGCGCTGGCGTCCTTGAGGCACAGGCTCCGCTCCAGGGCCTTTGACTGTATCTCCAGGGTGGCCAGGGCGGCGTCTTGCAGTTGGCCAAAACACCACTCATAAGGATAGGAGACAAAGGGGATCTCGGTTGGCTGCAGAATCTTATAGGCCTCGGGGCCTTGGGCCAGGCCGGGGTCAGCCTCTTCGTGGGGGATCAACAGGCCGGCGTCAGTCAGCTCTCCGTAAAGGCCCGAATCCATGAGAAGGTCATAGTTTTCCTTGCCCGCCTGATTTACCTGGCGGTAGAGATTGCCCTCATGAGTAAAGACGAAACCCGCGGGGTCGCGGAAGGAGGCGCCCAGGCGGCCGCTGGCCGGCGGCTCAGTCGGCATTATTCTCCTTGCCCGTCAGGCGGGCCAAGAAGGATTTCACCCGGTGCCATTGGGTTTTGAGGAAAAAGGCGGCGCCCAACAAGGAGGCCACGATGATCTGCAGGGCATAGCTGCCCG
>JANQFN010000525.1 GCA_028277825.1 Desulfarculaceae bacterium | reverse complement strand
GGTAGTGGCCTGAACACCTGTGCGGTCCCTCATCCAGAGAACCCTTTAAGCAGGGTTATCCCTGAAAAACTGACCTGAAAACGCACCCACATAGCTGGGCAAAAGGTCGCGCAAACGTTTACAATAAATTAAGCACTTTTAAAATAATGGGGCATAATTCTGCTTGACTTTGAGCCATTTTATGGGGTCTAATGCATTCATAAACACGAACCAACCCAATTTCACCCCCGTGCCACCCCCGGCATGGGATATTATTAACCATTTTCATGCAAACGTTTGCTTTATAATTATGCAGTTAATTCGAAGGCTTTTCAGGCCAGTTGCAAATAAATGTGCAATAGCGGGGTAATAAAACAAATGGCGCTTTGGGAGGGGTGGGATGATCAACAAAAATCAATACGATGAAACCAAGCCTCTGGACATGCATGACCTGCAGTTTGATATCGCGGCCCAGCGGCTGGACATAGAGGGCTGGATATTGGAAAAGATCAAGTACCCCCGCCGGGAATTCTCGGTGCGTTTTCCCCTCAGGCTGGACAACGGCGACATCGTGCAGTTGGCCGGCTACCGGGTGCAGCACAACACCCTGCGCGGGCCGGGCAAGGGCGGCATTCGCTACCATCCCCGCGTGGACCTGGACGAAGTCAGGGCCCTGGCCGCCTGGATGACCTGGAAGTGCGCGGTGGTCAACATCCCCTTTGGCGGGGCTAAGGGCGGCGTGACCTGCGATCCCAGCCAGATGACTTCCAATGAGCTGGAGAACTTGACCCGGCGCTACGTTTTCGAGATATCGCCCCTGATCGGTCCAGAACAGGACATACCGGCGCCGGACGTGAACACCAGCCCGCAGGTGATGTCCTGGATCGTGGACACCTACAGTGTGCTCAAGGGCTACACCTGCAACAGCGTGGTCACCGGCAAGCCGGTGTGCATTGGAGGATCGCTGGGACGGCTCAAGGCCACCTCCATGGGTTGCCTCTACACCATGCTGGAGGCGGCCAAGGTCCTGGGCCTGGACTTGCAGGACAAGTCCGTGGCCGTACAGGGTTTTGGCAACGTGGGCTACTACGCGGCCGAGTTGTTTATCGCGGCGGGCATGAAACTGGTGGCCATATCCAACTCCAAGGGCGGCGTGTACAACCCCCGGGGCCTGGACCTGACCGCGCTCAAGGAGCATTACGACCACGGCGGCCGGTTGGGGGGCTTTGCCGCTGCCGAGGAAATTACCAACACCGAATTGCTGGAGCTGGACTGCGACATCCTGGTGCCCGCGGCCCTGGAAAACCAGATCACCCGTGACAATGCGGAGCGCATCAGGGCGCGTTTCGTGGTGGAGGGCGCCAACGGCCCCACCAGCCCCTTTGCCGACGACATCCTCTATGACAAAGGCATCATGGTGCTGCCCGACATCCTGGCCAATGCCGGCGGGGTGACGGTCTCTTATTTTGAGTGGGTGCAAAACCTGCAAAAGCTGTTCTGGAGCGAGGACGACGTGAACCGGCAGTTGGCCAAAATCATCGGCCAGGCCTTTAGCGAGGTCTACCGCATCCACCAGGCGGAAAAGGTCAATATGCGCACCGCGGCCTACATGCTGGCCCTGGGCCGGGTGGCCGAGGCCAAGCAGGTCCGGGGAATCTTCCCCTGATGAATCCTGAACAAACCGCCGTACCGCCCCTTGGGGCATTGAGATAGAGGAGTACTGAATATGTAGCATGGTCCAGACCTGAAATATTCCCCTAAGGGGTGCTTCTCACCCAAATGAACGTATCTTTTGGCAATGAAAAAAAGGCCGAATTCCGAGAAGCGCCCCTTTCTTTTTTTGGTATTAATGAAAGAAACCAAAAAAAGGCACGAGTCATGTTTAGCGAACTTGAGAACCTCAACGCCCGTCCCGAGCCGTGGGAATTCTACACGGCCAGCGACCTGTGGACCGACGAACACACCTCCGAGCAGATGCTGGCCTATCATTTGAATCAGGATGTGGACCTGTCCTCGCGCAACCTGGCCTTCATCGAGCGCTCAGTGGAGTGGATCAGCGCGCACTTCGGAGTCGGCCAGGGATTCAAGATAGCCGACTTCGGTTGCGGACCGGGCCTGTATACCCTGCGTTTGGCAAAAAAACAGGCAGCGGTGACTGGAATCGACTTCTCCCAGCGTTCAATCCAATACGCCCGGGAAGCGGCTGCTCAGCGCAACCTGGCCATTGAATATGTGAATCAGGATTACCTGAGCTATGAAACCAAGGAGCGTTTTGACCTGGTCTTGATGATCATGTGCGATTTTTGCGCCCTCAGCCCGGCCCAGAGGCACCAGATGCTGGGCAAATTTGAGGCCATCCTAAAGCCCGGTGGACACGTATTGTTGGACGTACACTCCCTGGCCGACTTTGACCAGCGGGAGGAAGCCGCCATCTATGAGGCCAATCTTCTGGACGGCTTCTGGTCTGCCCAAAAATATTACGGTTTTTTAAACACCTTCAAATATGAAGCGGAAAAGGTGGTGCTGGACAAATACACCATCATCGAGGCGGACCGCACCCGGACGGTCTACAACTGGCTGCAGTACTTCAGCCCCGAGACGCTCGAAGCGGAATTCAAAGCGTGCGGCCTGGAGATCGATGAATATTTCGCTGACGTGGCCGGGTCAACCTATGACCCCCAGGGCGCTGAGTTCGCCGTTGTGGCCCGAAAACCATAAGAATCAAAAAAGTCAGAGTTCTAATTTTGGGGGTTCGCCAATTTCTCAAGTGGGCAGGGAAAAGACCCGGCAGCGGCCCAGGTATTTCATCAGATAGGGCGAGAAGACTTCGTGGATCAGGGTTAGCGGCTCGCCCTGGTGAAAGAATATGTAAAAGCGCCCCCAAAAGGGCCCCGGCTGGCCGAAGCCCTCTTCCAGAGCGGCTGATTCGCCGTAGAGAATCTTGCGGATGTCCCGGTACAGTTCGGTGCGCAGACGGGCCAGGTTCTCCCAGATGGGCATGGCGCTGTCTTTGAGGTAGTCATTCACCCGTTTTTCCTCCCACCAGGATACGGCATAGCCCAAACGCTGGCCCGAGGCGGCGCACAGCCACACCTGCCTTCTTATACGCGGGGCGGGTATGTGCTGGATCAGTTCCGGAATCTGGTCGGGCTGGCCGCCGATGGGCGACATGTCGATCACATCCACCCCCATGGGCTCGCCGGTGATGAGCTTGAGGTGGCGGGTGGGGGAGATGTCGCCCATGAGCAGCAACTGCCAGGGCGGGGCCAGTTCCTCGTGGGGCAAGCCGTTTTCCACCACCTCTTCGCCCCCCTCCCACAGGGGACGCAGGGCAAACCACATGTCTGCTGAATCTATCAAAACAGGCCGCTCCCGCTACGGGCGTGATAGGTTCTGTGCAATTCTTTGGAGATGATCATCTTCTGCATGTTGGAGGTGCCCTCCAGGTACTCCATGCCCCGGGCGTCGGCGGCCAACTGGTTGATCAGGTTGCCAGTGAAATAGCCCCTGCCGCCCATGAGCACCTGGGCCCGGTTGGCCGCCGCCATGACCATCTGGGAGGCGAACAGCTTGGCCTGGGAGGAGAGCAGGCGGTAGTAAGGG
>JANQFN010000518.1 GCA_028277825.1 Desulfarculaceae bacterium | reverse complement strand
GTTGAGGGTGATCAGGATGCCCACCTGCAGATTGCCCATGCCCTTGTCGGCGCAGACCACGGGCACGAAGGCGATGAAGCAGCCCATGCCCGCCGCCCCGCCCACCCGGGCCAGGAGCACGCCCAAAAAGCTGCGGTCCTTGACCAGGGTCAGTTGGCCCGCCCAACTGCGCGGGGCGGCGGCGCGCACCTCGGCCGGGGGCTCCTTGATAAAAAAGATCACCGAGCCCATGGCTGCCAGGCTGATGCCGCACATCAACCAGAAGTTGGCGTCCAGGCCCAGGTATTCATAAACCGCTCCGCCGATTAGAGGGCCGATGCCGAAGCCCATGAGAAAGGACATGTTGAAGCTGCCGAAGGCGCGGCCCTCGCGGCCGGTGGGGGTGACGTCGGCCAGCAAGGCCATGGCCACCGGCAGCACCATGGCCGCGAACACCCCCTGGAACAGGCGGTTGACCACCAGTTCGGCGGCGCTTTCGGTCCAGACCAGGAGCAGGGCGGTGAGCGCGTAGCCGGCCAGGCCGGCGATGATGAAGGGTTTGCGGCCCCAGCGGTCGGAGTAGTTGCCCACAAAGGGCACCGCGACGGCCCGCGACAGGGAGAAGGAGCTGAAGATCAGGCCCATCAGCACCCCGCCGGCGCCCAGGTCCCGGGCGTACAGGGGCAAGAAGGGCACGATGATGCCCACCCCGGTCATGGCCACGAACACCGTGGCCCCCAGGATGATCAGCATGCCGCGATAGGAGGCCTCTGAACTCACTTCGCCTGGCGCAACCTTTCCAAATCGTCGCTGCGTCCGGCCACCACCAAGACGTCGGAATCCTTTATTATGAAGTTGGGCTCCAAAACCAGGCGCGTGCGTTCAGGCGCCAGCTCGCGCACCGCGATCACGTTTACGTTGTAGTTGTTCCTGACCTCCAGCTGGGCCAGGGTCTGGCCCACCAGGGCCGGAGGCGGGGACAGCTCGATTACGCTGAACTCGTCGCCGATGGGCAGATAGTCCAACAGGTTGGGATCGGCCAGGGAACGGGCCAAACGGTGGGCGGCGTCCCGCTCGGGATACACCACCTGGCTGGCCCCCACCCGCATGAGGATCTTTTCGTGCTCGTTGCTGATGGCTTTGGCCACGATGTTTTTCACCCCCATCTCCTTCAGGTGCAGGGTGGCCAGGATGCTGTGCCCCAGGTGCTGGCCCAGGGAGACCACCGCCGATTCCACCAGGTCCAGGCCCAACTCCTCCAACACCGCCCGGTCGGTGGCGTCGGCCACCACCGCCTGGTCCACGGTGTCCTGCACCCGGGCCACCGCCTTGGGGCTTTTGTCCAGGGCGCTGACGTGATTTCCCAGGTTCTTCAGCTCCAGGGCCAGGCTGGACCCGAACTGGCCCAGACCGATCACGGCCAGATTCATAGCGGCCTCCCAAAGGTTTCAAATGGGTTGGTCATAGCTTACCCCAACATGACCCTTTCTTCCGCCAGTTGGTAGCGGGGCCGGCCCAGGCGCGAGGACAGCGAGTAGATCAGGGTCAGGGGCCCCAGGCGGCCGGCGAACATCAAAATGATGATGATCAGTTTGCCCGCCGGGGTCAAAAGCGGCGTGGCCCCCAGGGAGAGCCCCACCGTCCCCAGGGCGCTCACTGCCTCGAAGGCCACCATCAGGAAGTTGCCCCGCACGTGACCGCCCTGGTCCAGCCCCACCGCCGAGAGCAGCACCACCGCCAAGGCCAACACCGCCACCGCGCCCAAGACCAACACCAGGGCCAGTTCGATCTGCCGGGCGGGCAGCGCCCGCTGGAAGGCCGAGGCCCCGGGCCGACCCTTGAAGCGGTTCTTGGCCAGGGCAAAAAGCACCGCCAGGGTGGTGGTCTTCACTCCGCCGCCGGTGGAGCCCGGCGAGGCCCCGATGAACATCAGGAGCATGATCACCAACAGCGAGGCGTTGGTGAGCTGGCTCATGGGCACGGTGTGAAAGCCAGCGGTGCGGGGGGTGACCGTGGTGAAGATCAGGGGCCACACCCCACCGCTCCAGGCCGGGCCCTCGCCCAGGTACTCGCCCAATAACAGGGCCGCCACCCCGCCCACCAATAACGTGCCGGAGGTGAACAGCACCAGCCGCGCCTGCAGGCTGAGCCGCTTCTTAGGCGGCTCCCGCCGGCCCAGGCGGGCGGAGAGCTCCCGCAGCACCAAAAAGCCCAGGCCGCCCAGGATGACCAGCCCGATGATGGTCAGGTTCACCCAGGCATCACTGCTGTAGCCTTGCAGGCTGTCGCTGAAAAGCGAAAAGCCGGCGTTGCAAAAGGCGCTCACCGCGTGGAAACCGGCCAGGGCCAGGGCCTGGGGCGCGGCGAAGTCGCCCCAGAAACGGAAGAACAACACAGCGCAGCCGATCACCTCCAGCACCAGGGCGTAGAGCAACACGTCGCGCACCAGGCCG
>JANQFN010000515.1 GCA_028277825.1 Desulfarculaceae bacterium | reverse complement strand
GCATGATGACCGAAAGAGAGGTAGCTTGTCTGACAGTGGCAAGATCCGGGTGTTGATCGCCGACGACCACGCCATCGTGCGTGAAGGCATCAGGCAACTTTTGGGCGCCGAGGACGACATGGCCGTGGTGGGCGAGGCCTCCGACGGCCTGGAGGCCCTGGACATGGTCAAGGCGCTCAAGCCCGACGTCATACTGGTGGACATCGCCATGCCCGGGGTCAGCGGCTTGGAGGCGGTCAGCCTGATAAAAGACACTGTGCCCCAGACCGAGATCGTGGTGTTGACCATGCACTCCAAGGACACCTTTGTGCACCGGGTCTTGGACAGCGGCGCCCTGGGCTACGTGCTCAAGGCCTCGCCCACCAGCGACGTCATCGAGGCGGTGCGCGGCGCCCACCGGGGAGAATACTTCCTCAGTTCCAAGATCAAGGCCGAGGTGGTCAACGCCTATCTGGACAGCCGCAAACAAGCGCCGGCGGTAAAGGGCTACGACCTGTTGTCCGAGCGCGAACAACAGGTTTTCCGCCTGGTGGCCGAGGGCAATTCCACCAATCAAATCGCCGACGTATTGTGCGTCAGCCCCAAGACGGTGGAAAAGCACCGCACCAACATCATGAAGAAGCTGGGCCTCAAGGACCGTTTGGAACTGGTCAAAATGGCCATTCGCATCGGCATCATAGATCCCCAACTCTGGGATAATTAAGTCTCTCACATATTTGCCCCCTACCCCCCTTTTCAAACCGAAGTAGGGGGCATCCCCGCCTAAATTAGGGGCCTCCCCCCCTTAAATACGGGTTTCCCCCCATGGCACCGCTTGAGCCGCATTTCCTACCATTATGGCCGGGAAGTTGGTTCAGCAATGTTTCGTGTTTGGCACGTTTTTTTGCCGCATCTTTTTAGAAAAGAGGCAGATGGCAGCTTTGCTTCCGGGCGCAATCAGGATGGGGAAGGCACTCCTTGCCAGCTTCCCGGCATTCAATCCTTCCCGCCTCACCGCCCCGGCTTTGAGACAGCCCCACGGGACCTCATTGAGCCGATTTCCAATGAATCGTAATACTCTTCAGGGAAAGGAGGGTTAGGTGACAAAAGACCTAAAGGAGTATTGGGGCAAGAACGTCCGGATCATGGTGATACTGCTGGCCATATGGGCCGTTGTGTCCTATGGCCTGGGCATCATCCTGGTGGTACCCCTCAACTCGATTAAAATCGGTGGCTTCCCCCTGGGCTTCTGGTTCGCCCAACAGGGCGCCATCATGGTATTCGTGGCGCTGATTTTCATCTATTGCAAGCTCATGCGCAATCTGGACCGCGAATACGACGTGGAAGAGTAGGGGGTAGATCATGGGTATTCTCGGTTGGACTTATGTATTCGTCGGCCTGACCTTCGGACTCTACATCTTCGTGGCCTGGCGCTCCCGCGTGAAAGACGTCAAGGGCTTCTACGTGGCGGGCATGGGCGTGCCGCCGGTGGCCAACGGCATGGCCACCGCGGCGGACTGGATGAGCGCGGCCTCTTTCATCTCCATGGCGGGTCTCATCTCGTTCCTGGGCTATCCCGGAGCCTACTACCTGATGGGCTGGACCGGCGGCTACGTGCTGCTGGCCCTGCTCTTGGCTCCTTACCTGCGTAAATTCGGAAAGTTCACGGTGCCCGACTTCGTGGGCGACCGTTACTACTCCGACGCCGCCCGCATGGTGGCCGCGGCCTGTACGGTGTTTATTTCCTTCACCTACGTGGCCGGCCAGATGCGCGGTGTGGGCGTGGTCTTCAGCCGCTTCCTGGAGGTGGAGATCACCACCGGCGTCATCGTGGGCATGTGTATCGTGTTCATCTACGCCGCCCTGGGCGGTATGAAAGGCATCACCTGGACCCAGGTTTGCCAATACACAGTTTTGATCATCGCCTACGTGATCCCGGCTGTGGCCATTTCCATGAAGATCACCGGCATCCCCATCCCCCAAATCGGCTTTGGCAGCACCATTGCCGCCGGACCGGATGCGGGCAAGTATCTACTTGATACGCTTAACATAATAGCGAAAGATCTAGGGTTCGTACAATATACGGCAGCCTTCCAGACCACCAACACCAACATGCTCAACGTGTTGTGCATCACCTTCGCGCTGATGGTTGGTACGGCGGGTCTGCCGCACGTGATCATCCGTTTCTACACGGTGCCTTCAGTGCGGGCCGCCCGCCTGAGCGCCGGTTGGGCGCTGTTGTTCATCGCCATCCTCTACACCACCGCCCCCGCGGTGGCGGCCTTCGCCCGTTACAACATGGTCAACACCTTGAATGACAAGCCCTATGCGGAGCGCCCCAGTTGGTGGAAAAACTGGTCCAAGCCCGGCCTGGTGGCCTGGGTGGACAAAAACGGCGACGGCATTATGCAGTACCGTCCCGGCAAGGCCTTCATCGGCCGGCCCAAGTTCACCGGCAAGGATGGTAAATACGGGCAACCCTTGATCTCCAACAAGATCACCAAAAACAGTAACGAAGTCTACGTGGACCGCGACATCATGGTGCTGGCCAGTCCGGAGATCGGAGGACTCTCAGCCTGGGTGGTTGGCCTGGTTGCGGCAGGCGGCCTGGCGGCAGCCTTATCCACTGCAGCCGGGTTGCTCTTGGCGGTCTCATCCTCGGTCAGCCACGACCTGTATTACCGCGTGATAAACAAGAAGGCCACGGAGAAACAACGTCTCCTGGTGGGCCGCGTCATGATCGGCGCCGCCATCGTGCTGGCCGGTTACTTCGGGATCAATCCACCCGCCTTCGTTGCACAAGTGGTGGCCTTCGCCTTCGGCTTGGCCGCCTCGTCCCTGTTCCCGGTCATTGTGCTTGGTATCTTCACCACCAAGGCGACCCGGGAGGGAGCCATCTGCGGCATGATCGCCGGTATTCTGTTCACGGCCATCTATATCATCCAGACCAAGTTCATGGGCGTGGGCAACTGGTTCCTGGGGATCACCCCCGAGGGCATCGGCACCGTGGGCATGCTCATCAACTTCATCGTCACCTTGCTCGTCAGTTCCTTCACCAAGGATCCGCCCAAGGAGATCCAGGAGCTGGTGGAGGCGGTGCGCGTGCCCAAGGGCGCCGGCGCGGCTGTGGACCACTAGGACCTTTGGCCGCTTGATCTGAAACCTCAACCCAGGGCGCACCGGATCGGTTTCCGGTGCCCCCTGCCTTTTCACTTGCCCAAGCCGGCCGCCGGCACTATGGTAGAAGCGCTATGAGCCAGCCCGACCCAGAACAATTGATGATCAACAAAAATCTGGTGCGCGGCGGCCTGGCCGCGGCCGCGCCGGGCCTGCCCGTGTTGGTGGTGGCATTCACCGTGGACCCGGTGGATCTCTTGCAGATGTACGGCCTGGGCCAGTTCGGCCTGGTGGGTCTGGCCGTGGTGCTGTTCACCATGGGCTATCTGCTTAGAAAGGGCCTCTGGTGGGCCGGCATCCCCGGGCTGGTGGCCGCGGCGGCCTCCATGGTCTATTTCGCCCTGAAATTCATCCGGCCCCTCAACGCCTATCTGGAACACAACCCCACCGCCGGCTTTTCGGACTTTATCGATCCCTTGATGCTGCTCTCGCCCCAGTTGGTGATCATC
>JANQFN010000503.1 GCA_028277825.1 Desulfarculaceae bacterium | reverse complement strand
GCCTTGAGGAGGCCCGCGAAGCCGCCTTTATCCCCGGCGCGGCCTGATAAACGGCACCGCTGTTTTTTGCGAGAGGAGTTTTATCGTGAGCAAAGCCCTGGCCGGACTGAAGGTGCTGGACCTGACCATGAACCTGCCCGGCCCCTATATGACCTGGCTGCTGGCCTGTCTGGGGGCCGAGGTGGTCAAGATCGAAAACCCGGCCGGCGGGGACTATGCCCGCGCCCTTGCCCTGAAAGACGGAAGCTCGCCCTACTTCGAGGCGGTCAACCGCAACAAGAAGTCCCTGACCCTGGACCTTAAACAACCCCAGGGACGCGAGGTCTTTGTGCAGTTGCTGGAAACCTTTGATGTGCTGGTGGAGGGCTTCCGGCCCGGGGTGATGGCGCGTCTGGGCCTGGATTTCAAGACCATGAGCCAGGTGCAGCCCCGCTTGATCCAGGTCTCCATCTCCGGCTACGGTCAGGAAGGCCCCTACCAGCAACGGGCCGGGCACGACATCAACTACCTGGCTCAGGCCGGAGTGCTGGCCATGACCGGCGCGCCGGACGGCCAGTTGGCCATCCCCGGGGTGCAGATCGCCGACCTGGCCGGCGGCAGTCTCCTGGCCCTGGTGGGGCTGTTGGCCGCGGTGGTGCAGCGGGGGGTGAGCGGCCAGGGCCAGTTGGTGGACACCTCCATGTTCGACGGCTCCATCTCCCTGGCCACCATGGTCTTCGCCGGGCTGGAGGCCGGCCTGGAAGAGCCCCGCCCCGGGGGCATGGTTTTAAACGGCGCCTATCCCTGCTACAACCTCTATAAGACCGCCGACAACGGCTACATGTCTCTGGGCGCCCTGGAGCGCAAGTTCTGGGTGAATTTCTGCACGGCCCTGGAGCGCGAGGACCTCTTGGACCACCAGTTCGGAGCCCCGGACAAGGTGGCCGAAGTGGCGGCCATCTTCGCCGGGAAGAACCGGGACGACTGGGCCGCCTTTTGGCAGGAGCACGACGCCTGCTGCGAGGCGGTGCTCAGCATGGGTGAGGCGGCCGACGCGGACTTGACCCGGGCCCGGGACATGATCGAAGAGAGCCAGGCGGGCAAGCGCTTTTTGGCCTGCCCTCTAAAGCTGTCGGCCTCGCCGTCCGGCGAAACCCGCCCTGCCCCCGCCCTGGGGGAGCACAGCGACCAGGTGCTGGCGGACGCCGGTATCAGCCCGGATGCCATCGCCCAACTCCGTAAGCAGGGGGTGCTGGCGGGCTAGTAATAACAATTTGCCAACTGATCAGATATCAGCGCCTGGGAGCAGCGATATTTTCAAACCGGCCGTTATGTGAGCACGGAGGTTGCGCTTGAACCGGAAGGGCTGATTGGATCTGGACCTCTGGCCGCCTTCACTCCAAGGGGCCAGCCACTCAAAAACCGTGTCCGGCTGATACCATCCCGCAAAGCCACTTCCCCGGGCCATCACCTTTTTTTAGAACTCTTCCCAGGTTCAGACTTTCACCCCGGATGCCCACCGCTGCGCTGTTTAAATCTCCGCCGGCTGGTGGCTCACTTCCATCCCCCCGCTGATCGGGTCCAGGAACAAGCGAGAGTTGACCAGCCAAGCCTCATCATCCTGCTGCGGGAAGTCGCTTCGGAGCAAAGCCCCCCGGCTCTCGCGCCGGGACAGAGAGGCGGAAAGCACCGCCTTCACCGAAAACAGGGCGCTGTCCAGGTTCAGTTGTTGTCCGGGGGACGGAAGGTTATTTTGGGCCGCTTGAGCCGCCCGCTTTTCCAACTCGGCCAGGCGGGCCAGGCCGGCCAGCAGGCCCTCGGCTTCCCGCTCCACGCCGGCATGGTGCCAGGCCACCTCGCGCAGCTCCTTGAGCAGTGCCCGGCAAGGGAAATCCTTGCCGCCCTGCCCAGCCGGTATGGATGTGGGCGGCGGGGGTTTCCCGGCCGGGTTGGCCGCGGCGAAA
>JANQFN010000464.1 GCA_028277825.1 Desulfarculaceae bacterium | reverse complement strand
TAGCCGGTGATGATCACCTTTTCGATGCTGTCGATCTCGGCCTTGACCTTGGCCACCCGCTCCAGGGAATCGTGGGTCTTGCCGTTGTAAAAATAGCCGTTGGCCGCAAACAGCACCTTGGGCTGGATCTGGCCGAAGCGGTCCATCACCCCCTGGAAGCCGAAGTCCGGGCTGCAGGAGGACCAGATAGCGCCCAGGCTGGCGGCGGCCAGCATGGCCACCACGGTCTCGGGGATGTTGGGCATGAAGCCCACCACCCGGTCACCAGGCACCACGCCCATTTCCTTGAGCGCCGCAGCCAGGCGGCAGACTTGGTCGAAAAGCTGAGCATAGGTCAGGCTCTTGCGGCCGCCCACCTCGGAGATGAAGATGATGGCGTCCTGCTCGTCGCGGTAGCGAAGCAGGTTTTCGGCGAAGTTCAGCCAGGCCCCGGGAAACCAAGTGGCCCCGGGCATCTGGTCCAAATCCCGCACCACCTCGAAATAGGGCTGGGAATGGATGACCTCATAGTAATCCCAGAGGGCGCCATGGAAGGCGGGGATATCATTTATGGACCACTCATAAAGCTCGGCGTAGTTTGCAAACGACTTTTCCAACCGTTGGTTTACGAACTCGATGAAACGGCTCAGGTTGGCGCCGGCAACACGCTCCGGCGACGGCTCCCACAACAATTCGGCCATGGATCAGGCTCCCTTATCTCACGCAAGCGGCCCCTCCCCTCGGGGCCGCAACAGGGGTTAAAAACTCAGTTCCGTGGTTTTCAGCTCGTTTTCCACCGCGCTCACGCCCTCGTATTCAGCGGCGATCTTCTGGGCAGAGGCCACGGCCTCCTTGTCGGTGAGAACCCCGGTTAAGAGCACCTTGCCCTGCTCCCCGCCTTGTACTTGCACGTCGCGGAAGTTGGTGGTGGGCAGCTTCTTCTTGATAGCCGCCTCCACCCGCTTGGCCAGGGCCAGGCCGGCGAACTGCTCTTTTTGCTCCGGACTCACCGGCCCCAGCTTTTGGGCGGCTTCGGCGATCAGGGCCACGCCCACCTCCGGGGCCAGAGACGTGGTGTTGAGCACCAGGTCATACAGCCCCCAATCAGCCAGGTCCTCGTGGAACACGCTCTCGATCAGGGAGCGGCGCTGGTGGCCCACCCTTCTTAAGAAGCGCACCGCCTCCTCCCGGCTCACCTGGGAGCGCTCCTGTACGCGGTCCACTCGGACCTGTTCAGAGGCCACCACCCGCACCTTGAGCACCGCCGGCCGGTTGCCCAAAACGATCTGGGCCCCCCGGCCCAGGATGATCACCTCGCCCTGGGCGGCCAGTTCGTAGACCAGGGCGGCGAACAGGGCGGTGTTGGCCGGCTCCCGGAAGAACAGCCGCTCGAAAAAGCCGCCCTTGACCTCGCTTTCAAAGGCCTGACAGGCGTCGGCGAATTCGGCGTCGCATTCGCTCTGCAGACGTTGCAAGTCTTCGCGTCCCACCATTTTAAGGCCCAGCTCCTGGGCCACCTGCTGGGCTATTTCATCACCTAAACT
>JANQFN010000456.1 GCA_028277825.1 Desulfarculaceae bacterium | reverse complement strand
CCCTTGATCACATAGGAGTTGAGGTATTTCAGGGGGCTGCCCGGCAAGGGGATCTTGATGCGGAACAGGCCGGGGGAAACTTGCTCGGTCATGGCGTGCGCCTTTCAGGGAGAAGCGGTTATGCCTCAGCCTGTGCATGGTGGCAGAAATTTAACCGTTTTGCAACGAAACGCTGTTCCGAAAATGCAACCGGCGCCGCCGGCTTGCCTTCTATACATAATTATGTGCATATTAGAGAGGCAGGTACGGTGGCCGCGGCGCGGCTGGAATATGTTGACTACACATCTTTTGAGACTGCGACAAGTTTATGTGCTGCGGCCCCGGCCATCATCATCGGCTTTTGGAAAGCAAACATCTCCCTCCCTCGGGCCTTGCCAACATGGCCCGTGGGCGGGAGTTTTCATAAATGAACAACCCCGCCGCGAGCAACGGTTTGAGAAGTTACCGGCCCACCGCGCCCGCGGCGGGGCCCACACAGGAGTATGCGAATGTTTTGTCATCAGTGCGTGATGGCCGCGGAAAACGGCTGCGGTAGCGACGGGGCCCTGGTGGGGGCCTGCAAGAAAAACGACACCATCTCCCGTCTGCAGGACGTAATCATTTTCGGGGTAAAGGGCATGGCCGCCTACCGCTATATGGCCGACCAGCTTGACGCCCCCGGGTTAAAGGAAGTGGACGATGTGGCCGCCGAGGCCCTGTACATGACCCTGACCAACGTAAACTTCAACTACCAGGATCACGTGGACATGCTGATGAAGGTGGGCCGCGCCACCAGGAAGGTGATGGAGATTCTGGAGGACGCCCACGCCGAGCACTTCGGGGTGCCCACCCCGGTGGCCGTGAGCCAGGACAGGGCGGAAGGCAAATGCATCCTGGTCAGCGGCCACGACCTGTTGGCCCTAAAGCGTCTGTTGGAGCAGAGTGAAGGCAAGGGGGTCAACGTCTACACCCACTCGGAGATGCTGCCGGCCCACGGCTACCCTGAGCTAAGGAAATATCCCCACCTCAAGGGCAACCTGGGCAAGTCCTGGACCAATCAGTCCCGCACCTTCGCCAAGTTCCCCGGCGCCATCGTGGTAAATACCAACTGCATCGTGCCCCCCACCAGCCGCAGCAAATACAAGGGCCGACTCTTCGGCAGCGGTCACGTGGCGGTGGAGGGCATCAAGCACCTGGAGAACTACGACTTCAGCGAGGTGATCAAGACCGCCAGGTCGCTGCCCAGCGCTGATCTGAAGTCTAACAAGACCGTGAGCACCGGGCACAACTGGCGCACCATGCTCAGGGCGGAGCACGGGCTGGTAGAGGCGGCCAAGAGCGGCAAAATTCAGCGCTTCTTTGTGATCGCCGGCTGCGACGCCCCGGGCAAGGGCGGCGATTATTACCGCCGACTGGCCAAGGCCCTGCCCGCTGATTGCGTGTTGATCACCTCTGCCTGTGGCAAGTATCGCTTCAACGACATCGACTTCGGCACCGTCGCCGGCACCGACATACCGCGCTACATCGACCTTGGCCAATGCAACGACTCCGGCGGCGCGGTGGAGATCTCCCGGGCCCTGGCCCGGGCCTATGAGGGCGATTTCAACAACGTGCCTCTGACCATCGTCTTGTCTTGGATGGAGCAAAAGGCGGTGGCCATCCTCTTGGGCCTGTTGGACCTTGGCATCGTGGACATCTGGCTGGGGCCCAAGCCACCCAACTTCGGAAACCTCGAGGTGTGGAACATGTTCCTGGACGACTTCAAGATGAACCTGACCTGGCAGGTGGAAGCGGATTTGCCCCGTATGCTGGCTGAGCCGGTAAAAGCCGCCTGAGTACCAATGGAAGATGCGGGGGGAAAGCCCCTTTCGGGGTGAACAGGGGCTTTCTCCTCGCACCCCCCTTTCACCCAAACACTTATAACTCTAGCCCGGATATTTCACGAAGGCCGGTCGTCCGGCTGCGCCAGCCAAGCGCTGGCGGTGTTGCCGTCTGCGCTCCAAGCTCGACGTAGCTTTGGCTACGCCTTCGCCTGTCGCTTGCCGGACGCCTTGCCA
>JANQFN010000355.1 GCA_028277825.1 Desulfarculaceae bacterium | reverse complement strand
ATCGAGGTGGCGCCCTTGACCCGGCGGACGATTTCCTGGCCGCCAACCTGCCCCGCAGGCTCAAGCCGCCGCTTTTAGAACCGGACCGCTTCCCCAATTGGAGCGTGGGCCTGCCCCGGCGTTCCTTTGTGGCCGGGGAGCCGGGCAAGGCCGTGGCCCTGCCGCCCAATGCCGTAGCGGCCGCAAGCAGCCTACTCAAACAGGCCGGCTTGGCCTTTCAGAGCCGGTCTGCGGGCGGTTATCACCTGTTCTGGGGCTTTGAGCCCATCCCCAAGCTGCCGGTTCTGCCTTTACCCCCGGTGCGAGGAACCAAGGCCTCGGCCGGCGAACCCGCCATGGCCCTGGACGACCAGCCCCGCACCCGCTGGACCACAGGACGCGGCCGCCGGCCCGGCGATTTTTATCAACTGGACCTGGCCCAAACCCAAACCCTGGCCGGGGTGATGCTGTATTCGCCGGACGCGCCCCTAGACCTGACCTCCAGCCTGAAACTGGAGCTGTCGCCCGACGGCCGGACCTGGCGCCAGGTGCAGTACCGGGCCTCCCGCCTGGGGCCCCTGGTGTTTGGCGGGGATTCGCTTTTAACCGGCGGTCTGACTCAACAGCAACTGGCCATTACACCGGCCAAAGTAAAGGCCCTTCGCCTCACCTTGCTGGAGGGTCACCCCTTTTTCAATTGGTCCTTCACCGAGATCAAGCTGCTGGGGCCCCAGCCCTGATCCACAGTCCCGAAACAATCCCTTATTTGAAATAGTTGACTTGATTGGTCTCTGGTTCAGGGGCAGGCGAAGCGCCTTTTTGTAAAAAAGGCTTTCCAGCCCTGGCGCTGGGCCGCAAAAAGCCTTATATATTTAATTATAGGAATTGATCTTAAATAGGATTGGTTCGTGATCAATCCCCAGGATGCAAATTCCAGCTGGCTTTTATTTTAAAAACCTCTATGAAGGAGGCGCCAGGCATGGCCAAAGACAAGAAGGTCCAAAAGCTAGATTCCATCGTACCTGACGAGGTAACCACTTGCGAAACCACTCAGCAGATGCTGTCCAAGGCCAAGATGGACGGGGTGGAGACCGCCTTTGACCGCGCGGCAGCCATGAAACCCTGCCCCATCGGCGAAAAGTCGGCCTGCTGTAAAAACTGCTTCATGGGGCCCTGCCGCCTCAACGCCAAAGACCCCTACGGCAAGGTGGGCGTCTGCGGCGCCACCATCGACACCATCCAGTCGCGCAACTTCGGGCGCATGGTGGCCACCGGCACCGCCAGCCACACCGACCACGGTATGGAGATGCTCAAGCTGTTTAGGGGCGTGGTGGACGGCACCATCAAGGACTACGGGATCGTGGACAACGAAAAGCTCCTGGACATCGCACAGGAGTTGGGGGTCCCCATCCAGGAGCGCAGCCACAACGCTATCGCGGTGGACGTGTGCGACGAGTTGGAAAAGACCTACACTCAGTTGGAAGGCGAGCTCCCCTTTGTGAAGCGGGCCCCGGCCAAGACCCAGGAGATGTGGCGCGAAAACGGCATCGTTCCCCGGGGAGCCATGCGCGAAATCATGGAGATGATGAACCGCACCCACATGGGTATGGATCAGGACTACGCCAACATAATCAAGCAGATATCCCGTACGGCCCTGGCCGACGGCTGGGGCGGCTCCATGGTGGCCACCGAGATCGGCGACATGCTCTTTGGCACGCCCAAGCCCACCCAGGGCGAGGTCAACATGGGCGTGCTCAAGGAAGACCAGGTAAACATCATCATCCACGGGCACGAGCCCAACCTGTTCGAGTCCATGCTGATCTCGGTCAGCGACCCGGCCCTGATCGAGGCGGCCCAGGCCGCCGGCGCCAGCGGCATCAACCTGGTGGGCATGTGCTGCTCGGGCCTGGAAATGCTCTCCCGGCGCGGCATCCCGCACGCGGGCAACTTCATGTCCACCGAGGCGGTCTTGGTGACCGGTGCGGTGGACGCCTTTACCGTGGACGTGCAGTGCATCAAGCAGGGCCTGGTCAACGTGGCTGACTGCTACAACACTCCCCTGTTCACCACCAACGACCGCGCCCACATCGAGGGCGCCCATCACGTGGAGTTCCACGAGGACCACCCGCGGGAGTGCACCGACGTGATCGTGGAGATGGCCATCAAGCGCTTCAAAGAGCGCGAGGCCCCCATCGAGATTCCGGCGCGCAAGGACACCGGCGTTTTCGGCTTTTCCCACGAATACATCAACTACATGCTGGGCGGCACCTTCCGCGGCTCCTACACACCCCTGAACCAGAACATCATCAACGGCAAGATCCGGGGCGTGGCCGGCGTGGTGGGTTGCACCAACCCCCGGGTGCCCCAGGATGAGGTGCACATCGAGCTGGTCAAGGAGCTGATCAAAAACGACGTACTGGTGGTGCAGACCGGCTGCGCCCAGATAGCCCTGGCCAAGGCCGGGCTCTCCCTGCCCGAGGCGGCGCATCTGGCCGGACCGGGCTTGTCCGAGGTCTGCGAAGCGGTGGGCATGCCGCCGGTGTTGGGCCTGGGCGCCTGCGTGGACAACACCCGCATCCTCACCGCGGCCTGCAACATGGTCAAGGCCGGCGGCCTGGGTGATTCCATCAGCGATCTGCCCGTGGCCGGGGCGGCGCCCGAGTACATGAGCGAAAAGGCCATTGCCATCGGCCAGTACTTCGTGGCCAGCGGGGTCTACACCGTGTTTGGGGTGACCTTCCCCATCACCGAGCAGACCAAGTTCCACGACCTATTGTTCAATGGCCTGGAGGAGCAGGGCATGGGCAAGTGGGGCTTCACCAAGGACCCACGCGAAATGGCCCGCATGATGATCGCGCATATCGAGAAGAAGCGCGAGCAACTGGGTCTGGACGTGGGCAAGGAGCGGGTGCTGGTGGACATGGCCGACCGCCGGGCGGCGGAGGCGCATTAAACCCGCAATTTCCTAACACATTAAGCCAGGAGCCGGGCGTCATTGCCCGGCTCCTGGTTGAGCCGCCAAAAATGAACTTGCCCTTTTTTTATAACAAGTCTCCAAATACTCGTTCTGACAATCCCCTACTTACTATGCTATTATTTACCCGCCCTTCTCACGATCCTACCTATCCAGCGTCCGAGGATGGTCCGCCATGAGATCGCTGGCAATGTTTTCGCAAAAATGCCCCTTGTGCGGGTGCGAGGAAATCCGCCGTTCGCACCGGCGAAACGCCTGGGAGACTCTTTTGCTGTGGATGGGGATCAAGCCCATGCGCTGCCGGGAGTGCTACAACCGCTTTTACATGTTTTAGGTACGAATATTCAGCACGGACCAAAGGATTTAAACTTTAACCATATTATTAAATAAACTAACATATTTCTATTAAAGATATTATTTGAACGATACTTTTCCCTAATTTCCTTTCTTTTCCTGCGAACCCAAATAAATAGCGATCAGGGCCAGGGCAGCGCCCGAGCCCTCCAGGATAGTGGTGGGGCGGCTTAAAAGCAGCATGTCCCACACAAAGGCCAGGGTTGGCTGCAACAAGAGCGCCAGCCCGGCCCGGGAGGCGGGCACCCTGGCCAGGCCCAAAGAGATCAACACCCCGCCCAGGGCGTGACAGGCCAGGCCGTAGAGCAGCATCCAGCCCCAATCCCCTACGCTGGGTATGGCAAAAGACTCACCCGTGACCAGCATGCTCAGGCCCAGAACGGCGGCCGAGAACAGGGAAATCCAGGTCATGTTCACCGTGGCGCCCAGGCTCTTTTCGCGGCGCATGGTCCAGCGCAGGGTGAGCAGATAGCAGGCATAGAAGCAGGCGGTGACCAAGCCCAGGATCACGCCCAGCCGGTATTGGGGGCCCAGGCCCTGCCAGTCCTGGAAAACCACCATGACCAGGCCCAGCATGGCCAGGGGTATGGACACCGCCAACCGCCAGCCCAGGCGGTCGCCCAGAAACAACACCCCAACCCCGGCCAGGATGAACACCTGTAAGTTGGCCAGGATGATAGCTAGACCGGGACCGATGTAGAGGATAGAGCGATGCCCACAAAACAGGTCCAGGCCGAAGAACAGGCCCGCCGCCGCGCAACCGGCCAGGGCGATCCAGCCCGCCCAGAGCGGTTCCCGCCTGATGAGCACCAGCACCAGCAGGGCCAGGCCGCCGAAAAGGGTACGGTAAAAGGCCGAGGCGCTGGGCCCCACCTGGGTCAGCTT
>JANQFN010000325.1 GCA_028277825.1 Desulfarculaceae bacterium | reverse complement strand
CAGCGAGGTGCAGATCATCGCCGATGAGACCGCCTCGCCCGATATCCTGGCCGCCGACATCCTGGCCCAGTGCGAGCACGACCCCAATGCCCGGGGTTCTTTGGTGACCATATCCGAGGAGATAGCCCAAAAAACCCTGGAGGAGATCGAGGCGCAATTGAGGCAACTGACCACTGAGGAGGTGGCCCGGGCCTCCTGGGAGCACAACAGTGAGGTGGTGCTCTGCGACACCCTGGAAGAGTGCGCCGACCACGTCAATGAGTACGCGCCGGAGCACCTGGAGATACACACCGCCGAGCCCCGGGAGCTGCTGCCCCTACTCGACAGCTACGGTTCGCTGTTTTTGGGCGAGGACACCGCCGAGGTGTATGCCGACAAGATCGCGGGCACCAACCACAGCCTGCCCACCAGCCAGGCGGCCAAGTACACCGGCGGCCTTTGGGTGGGCAATTACCTCAAGGTGATCACCCACCAGATGGCCTCCCGCGAAACCTCCCTGATGCTGGCCCGCTATGCTGAGGCCCAGTCCATTCACGAGGGCATGGACGCCCACCGCAACGCGGCTACCATCCGTTTGAAGAAGTGGGGTCAAGGCTAGAAGACCCGAGCTATTCCATTTCGGCGGGGCGCCTCGCGGCCCCGCCGCTTTTTTTTATTTCGCTGTGGGAAATGCCCGATTAGTGGTTGACGGCGAAACAAGCGATCAGTTATAAACGATATTCATTGATTGAACATCGTTCAGCTAACCTCTTTTTTTCTTGCCAGATTGGGTAGATGGGTCTAGCCGAAAGAAAGGCGCGTGAAAAGCGCCAGCGCCGCGAAACCATTTTGGAGGCGGCCAAAAAGGTCTTCACTGCCGATGGTTTTAACGGTGCCACCGTGGAGCGTATCGCGCAAGAAGCCGAACTCAGCCCAGCCACCCTGTACCTCTATTTCAAAAACAAGGCCGAACTCTACGCCACCCTGAACCTGAGGATGTTGGCCTTTTTGTGCCGGCGTTTGGAACAGGTGGATAACGAACCGGGCCTGGATCACTTTCAAAAGGTGCGCCGTCTGGCCGAGGTGATGTACGACGTCTACACCTTTGACCCCCAGATCCTGGGCAACGTATTGCGCATGCAGGGCAGCCAGGAGCTAAAGGGTCTGCCCCAGCCCATGCAGGAGGAGATCAACGGCATGGCCAACCAGGGTCTGCAGGCCATGGCCAAGATCTTCAGCGACGGTATCGCCGCAGGCCAGTTCCGCGACTACCACCCCATCGCCCTGGCCGACATGGTCTGGGCGGTGTTCAGCGGGCTGGTGTTGTGGGAGGGCAGCAAGCGGCTGTTCAACCAAGACAAAGATTATCTCAAGCCCACCCTGGACCTGGCCATGGAGATGATGGCCCAGGCCCTGGTGCGGGACCCCCCAGAAGCGAATGCCCTGGAACAGACCACCAGCCAGGGGGCGGCTCTGTGAACCGAGGAATAAGCCAGAGGTGACATGGCCATACTTTCCGTAGAAGACCTGTCCCTATCCTTCGGCGGGCTCAAGGTGCTCTCCGAGGTGGGCTTTGCGGTGGAAGATGGCGACATATTCGCCATCATCGGGCCCAACGGGGCGGGCAAGACTTCCATCCTCAACTGCATCGGCGGCTTCTACCGGCCCCAAAAGGGCAAGGTGATTTTTGAAGGCAGCGACATCACCCGGCGCTCGCCGGACCGCCGCGCCGCCCTGGGCCTGGCCCGCACCTTCCAGAACATCGCCTTGTATAGGGGCATGACCGTCTTGGACAACATCAAGCTGGGCGCCCATGCCCATTTGCACACCGGTCTGTTGAAGGGGCTGCTGTACTGGGGCCCGGCGGCGCGCGAGGAGATGGCGCTGCGCCAGGAGGTGGAAGAGGACATCATCGATTTCCTGGAGATCGAGGCCATCCGCAAGCTGCCGGTGGCCTCCCTGGCCTATGGCCTGCAAAAGCGGGTGGAGTTGGCCAGGGCCCTGGCCATGCGGCCCAAGGTGCTGTTGATGGACGAACCGGTGGCGGGCATGAACGCCGAGGAGACCGAGGACATGGCCCGCTTCATCCTGGACATCAAGGAGGAGCGGGGCATCACCATCGTGATCATCGAGCACGACATGAACGTGATCATGGACATCAGCGATCGGGTGAGCGTAATCAACTTCGGGCAGAAGATCGCCGAAGGCACCCCGGACGAGGTGCAGGCCCATCCCGAGGTGATCAAGGCCTATCTGGGCGAGAAGAGGGATTAGGTCGTGTGGTTTTTTCTTGAATTGATCGCCAACGGCATCGCGGTGGGCGGGGTTTACGCCCTGATCGCCCTGGGTTTCGTCCTGATCTACAAGGCCACCAGCATCATCAACTTCGCCACCGGCGAGTTCATGATGATCGGGGCCTATTTCTTCTACACCTTCATGGTCATGCTGGGCCTGCCCGCCATACCCTCTTTTCTCTTGGTTATGTTGGGTTCGGCCGCCCTGGGCTTTGCGGTGGAGCGGGCCATCCTGCGGCACATGCTGGGCCAGCCAACGATCAGCATCGTCATGGTCACCATCGGGCTCAGTTCGATTCTCTTGGGTCTGGCCGAGCTGATCTGGACCTCGGATTTCAAGAACTTCCCGCCCCTGTTCCCCCGGGCGCCGATCATCATGGGCGAGGTGGTGATCCGCTCCAACTTCTTCTGGGGCTTTGTGATCGCCATGGCCGCGGTGGTGGTGTTCGCCCTCCTGTTTAAATACGCCAAGGTGGGCGTGGCCATGCGCGCCACGGCCAACGACCAGATGTCGGCCTTTTCCATGGGCATCAACGTGCGCACCATGTTCACCGTGGCCTGGTCCATGGGGGCCATCGCCGCCGCCCTGGGCGGACTGATTATCGGCAACATCGGAGGCATCCAGCCCACCCTGGGCATGGTGGGGCTCACCATCTTCCCGGTGGTGATCCTGGGCGGCCTGGACTCCATCGCCGGGGCGGTGGTGGGCGGTTTCATCGTGGGCATCGTGGAGAACCTGGCCGGCGGCTATTTACACGAATACGTTCCCGGCGATGTCAAGGAACTGGCTCCCTTCGTGGTGCTGGTTCTGATTCTGTTGATCAAACCCTACGGCCTGTTCGGCAAGGAAGAAATCGAGCGGCTCTAGGCCGCGGACGGGATAGCTTGCATGCGCATCGGTGATTACAAGGTCAGCTACGGGGCGGACGAGGCTGTCTTTAGGACCGGCACCGTGCGGGTCTGGATGATCGTTTTGTTTTTGGCCATGGCGGTGTTTCCCTTTTGGGCCGGAGACTACCTGCTCTACATGGCCAATCTCACCGGCATTGCCATCGTGGCCGCGGTGGGCCTGAACATCCTCACCGGCGCCGCCGGCCAGATATCTTTGGGCCACGCCGCCTTCGTGGGCATCGGGGCCTACACCTCGGCCATCCTGATCACCAAGCTGGGCCTGCCCTTTATCATCTGTCTGCCCCTGTCCGGGCTGTCCGCCGCCCTGTTCGGGGTGATCGTGGGCGCGCCCTCCATGCGCATGAAGGGGCTTTATTTGTGCATCGCCACCCTGGCCGCCCAGGTGATCTTCGAGTACCTGTTCAAAAACTGGGAGTCACTCACCGGCGGCATCCGGGGCATCAACGTGCCGGCGCCCACCATCTTCGGTTTCGAGTTCAACAACGAGTTTCGGTTCTACTTCATCACGGTGCCGGTGGTGATCATCGTGGTGACCGCGGCCAGAAACCTGTTCAGGACCAGGGTGGGCCGGGCCTTCATCGCCATCCGCGATAGGGATTTTTCAGCCCAGCTCATGGGCATCAACCTGTTCCGCTACAAGTTATACGCCTTTGCCCTGAGTTCTTTTCTGGCCGGCGTGGCAGGGTGTCTGTGGGTCAACTTCATCAAGATCGTCACCCCGGAGCACTTCCCCCTGCACGAATCCATCCGCTATCTGGCCATGATCATCGTGGGCGGTTTGGGCAGCGTGCTGGGCTCCATCTTCGGGGCCATCTTCATGACCATCATCCCCGAGGTGCTCAAGAGCATGCTCAACATCGTCAGCGCCTTCAGCCCGGATGCCATGGCCTATTTGTCACCGCTGCAGACCGTGGTGTTCGGTTTGCTGATCGTGGTGTTTTTGGTGTTTGAGCCCCACGGCCTGGCCGAGATGTGGCGCCGGGTGAAAGACTATTTCCGCCTCTGGCCCTTTGAGCACTAGCCCGGGCCCGGGGCGTGGACCGATATGAGGAAATACGGCCGGAGTAGGTAGCCAAGTCAGCAACCTGGCCCGGCCGCGAGGGATTCCCATAACGCGAGGAGGGGTAAATGAGAACCGCTAAATTGACTCTCAGCCTGCTGCTGGCCTTGAGCATGGTGTTTGCCGCCGGCCTGGCCCTGGCCGCCGACACCATCAAGATCACGGCCCAGCAGCCCATTACCGGACGCTTCGCCTTTGCCGGCAAGCATATTAACGCCGGTGTGATGGACTCCATCGGCTACGCCAACGAGCAGGGCGGCGTGGGCGGCATGAAGTTCGAGTATCTCTTCGAAGACACCGGCTATGACCTGAAAAAGGCCATCGCCTCCTTCAAAAAGGCCATGGCCCAGTACAAGCCGGTGATGAACTACGGCGAGTCCACCGGCGAGGGCAAGGCCTTGGCGCCTGAAATCAACAAACGCTACCACGTGGTCTACGGCTCCACCTCGTTCTCCGAGGAGCTGGCCGACCGGGCCAAAAATCCCTACATGTTCGTCTCCGGGCCCACCTATGCCCAGCAGTTCGGCATCCTGTTGAAGTACATCGCGGCCAACCCCAAAAAGAAGGGCCAGACCCCCACGGTGGCTTTCTTCTACAGCGACACCGAGTTCGGCCGCGACCCCATCCCCTACGCCCGCAAAATGGCCAAGAAGCTGGGCGTGAAGGTGGTGGCCGAGGAGGTCACCAAGGTGGGCGCGGTGGACATCACCAGCCAGCTCTTGGACCTCAAGCGCAAAAAGCCCGACTACTGCATCTTCCAGGGCTACGTGGTCCCGCCGATCCCCTCGGTGATCCGCGGCGCCCGCGACTACGGCCTCAAGACCACCTTCATGGGCACCTTCTGGACCATGAGCATGATGCTTCTCAAGAAGCTGGGCGCTGACGGCGAGGGCTACATGGGCGTGATGCCCTATGCCTACTGGTATCACACCGACGTGCCCATGATCAAAATCATCCGGGACTACAACAAGCGGCATCATCCGGACGTGAAGTATCGCCCCAACAGCTACATGCAAGGTTGGTTCACCGGCATGGTGTTCGTCAAGCTGGCCAAGATGTGCCACGCCAAGGGGCTCAAGATCACCGGCGAAAACTTAAAAAACATGATCCCCCAGGTCAAGGACTGGGACACCCAGGGCTTTGCCGGCAAGGTGAGCTTCAAGACCACCAACGCCACCGCGGTGGGCAAGGTCTACGTGGGCAAGGGCGGCAAGTTCGTGCCCGCCTCCGACTGGATCTACCTGGACGAGTAAGCAAACCCTCACCGGACAGGGGCCCCGCCTGGGGGCCCCTGTCCGCTAACCGGCCGCAGACCGAAAAGAGAAGGCTTTGGCTCAGACAGACGCGCAAACCTCCCACATGCTCTCGGTCAACAATATCGAGGTGGTCTACAACCACGTGGTGTTGGTCTTAAAGGGGCTTTCCCTGAAGGTGCCCGAGGGCTCCATCGTGGCCCTGCTGGGTTCCAACGGCGCGGGCAAGTCCACCACCTTGAAGGCGATCAGCGGCTTTTTGCCTCTGGAGGACGGGGAGATCACCGACGGTTGGATAGAGTTCGCCGGCGAGGATCTGGCCGGCCTGGCGCCCCACCAATTGGTGCGCAAGGGGCTTTTTCAGGTGATGGAGGGCCGCCGCATCTTCGAGGACCTGACCGTGGAGGAAAACCTAAGCTGCGGGGCCTATACCCGGCGCGACCGGGGCGAGGTCAAGGCCGACATGGATAAATGCTTCAGCTACTTCCCGGCGCTCAAAGACCGCTACAAGTCCCTGGCCGGCTATTTGAGCGGCGGCGAGCAGCAGATGCTGGCCATCAGCCGGGCTCTGTTGGCCCGGCCCAAGCTGATGATGCTGGATGAGCCCTCTTTAGGCCTGGCGCCCTTGTTGGTGGAGGAGATCTTCGAGATCATCGGCCAGATCAACCGCCAGGAGGGGGTGACCATCCTCCTGGTGGAACAGAACGCCCAGATCGCCCTGTCGGTCAGTTCCTACGGCTACATCATGGAAAACGGCCGCGTGGTCTTGGACGGGCCGGTGGAGCGTCTGTTGAACGATCAGGACGTGCAGGAATTTTACTTGGGCTTGGGCCAGGGCGGCGGGCGCAAGAGCTACCGCGAGGTCAAACACTACAAACGCCGCAAGCGCTGGCTGTCGTGAGAGATATCCTTGACTGAGCTGAGCAACAAGACATTGGGCCAGTTTTTCCTGGACCGGGTGGCCGAGCGGGGCGACACCGTGGCGCTGAGGGAAAAGGACTTCGGCATCTGGCAGGAGGTCACCTGGAACGGCTATTTGGAGCACGTCAAACATTTCGCCCTGGGGCTCAAGGAACTGGGCTTTGAGCGCGGCGACCATTTGGCCATCCTCTCCGAGAACTGCCGGGAGTGGCTTTACTCGGACCTGGCCGCCATCTGCTTGGGGGGAGTCTCGGTGGGAGTCTACCCCACCAGCCCCTACCCGGAAGTGCACTACGTGGTCAAGCATTCGGACTCGGTGTTTGTCATGTGCGAAGACCAGGAGCAGACCGACAAGATCCTGGAGGTGTGGGACGGCCTGCCCCTGGTCAAAAAGATAATCGTCAAGGACATGAAGGGCCTCAGGCATTACCGCAAGGACATCATCATGTCCTTTGCGGCGGTGGAGGAGCTGGGCCGGGGGCTGGAGCAAAGGGAGCCCGGCCGCTTTGAGGCGGAGGTGAACCAGGGCGACCCCGAAGACGTCTGCATCATGGTCTACACCTCGGGCACCACCGGGCCGCCCAAGGGGGCCATGATCAGCCATAAGAACATCGAGGCCACCGCCATCGCCACCGCCGAGGCCATCGGCGCCACCGCCGAGGACACCGTGGTCTCCTATCTGCCCCTGTGCCACGTGGCCGAAAAGATTTTCTCTTTGTTTTTGCCCATGCACCTGGGCTACACAGTCAACTTCGCCGAGAGCATCGCCACCATCCAAAACGACCTGCGGGAGATCGGGCCCTCGGTGTTTTTAGGCGTGCCGCGCATCTGGGAAAAGCTGCAGTCAGCCGTCCTGATCAACATCAAGGACTCGGCCCGCTACAAGCAGCGCCTTTTCGAGAGCGCTTTGAAGCTGGGCTACTGCCTGGCCCAGAAAAGGCTGGACCAACAGAAGCTGAGCGCCGGCGACAAGTTCAAATGGTTCTGGGCCTACTGGCTGGTGATGCGTTCTTTGCAAAACTACGTGGGCCTGAGGAAGGTGCGCTTTTGCTTCAGCGCCGCCGCGCCCATCAGCCCCGACGTCTTGCGCTTTTTCCACGCGGTGGGGGTTTTGGTCAAAGAAGGCTACGGCATGACCGAGACCACCGGCCTGTCGTTCGTGCACATGGATTGCGACATCCGGATGGGCACGGTGGGTAAGCCCATTTCCTGCATCGACTTCAAGCTGGCCGAGGACGGCGAGCTTTTAAAAGGCGGGCCGGCGGTGTTCGTGGGCTATTACAAAAACCAGGCCGCCACCGAGGACACCATCGTGGAGGGCTGGCTGCACACCGGCGACGTGGCCGAGGTGGACGAAGCGGGGCACTTGAAGATCGTGGACCGCAAAAAGGATTTGATCATCACCTCCGGCGGCAAGAACATCGCGCCCAGCGAGATTGAAAACGCCATGAAGTTCAGCCCCTACATCAAGGAGGCGATCGTCATCGGCGACGGCCGCAAATTCATCTCCGCCCTGATCCAGATCGACTTTGACAACGTGGGCAAGTGGGCCACCGACAACCGCATCCCTTACACCAACTTCAAAAACCTCTCCGAGCAGCGGGAGGTGTTCGATCTGATCAACCAGGAGGTGGACCGGGTCAACGCCCAGTTCGCCCGGGTGGAAAATGTGCGCAAGTTCGTGCTCTTGACCAAAGAGTTGGACCACGACGACGACGAGATGACCGCCACCATGAAGGTACGCCGCGCCAACATCCATGAGAAGTTCGCAATCGAGATCGAGAGCATCTACGGGTGAGCAGGGCGTTTGGCGGCCTTGGCTGATACCGGCCATGCAGGGGGAGTTGAATCATGATTCAGCCCGAGATGATCCGCGGTCAGGGTGACGGAGTTGAGTTGCAGCTTGCCTCCTGGCCGGGCGCGGAGCCGCCGGTGTTGGCCATACACGGCCTGACCGCCAACTGCCGCTGCTGGGATCTCCTGGCCCAGGCGGTCTCGCCGGCCCGGCGTCTGATGGCCCTGGACCTCAGGGGCCGCGGTCTGTCTGACAAACCTGAGTCCGGCTATTCCATCGGGCATCATGTGTCTGATATCGCCGCGCTCCTGAGCGGCATGGGCATAGAGCGCCTGAGCCTGATGGGGCACTCCCTGGGGGCCTACATCGCCCTGGCCTTTAGCGCCAGGCATCCGGAGTTGGTGGACCGGCTGGTGCTCATCGACGGCGGGGCCCAGCTAACGCCCCAGCAGTGGGGCAAGGTCACCGCCGGCATCAAGCCCTCCCTGGACCGGCTGGGGGTGGTGTTTGAGAGCTTCGCGGCTTACTTGGATCAGGTCAGGCAGGCGCCGTTCATGAAGCCCTGGAACCAGGCCGTGGAGGATTATTTTCGTTACGAATGCGAAGAGATTGATGGCGGGGTGCGTTCGCGCATCCGGCCCCAGAACATAGACGAGGAGCGGGCCAGTCTGTTGAGCACCGACACCTCGCAGTATTACCACTCGATCAAGTGCCCGGTGCTGGTGCTCCGGGCCACCCAAGGGATGCTGGCCGCCGACGACCTGGTCTTGCCCGCCGATGCCATTGCCCGCCTGCAAGAGGACCTGCCCACCGCTGAAGTGGTGGATCTGCCCGGCATCCAGCATTTTTCGGTCTTGTTTCAGCCCAGCCCGGAAAGAGACCGGGCCCTCAAGGATTTTTTGACAGGCTAGCCCGGATATTTCACGAAGGCCGGTCGTCCGGCTGCGCTCCAAGCTCGACGTAGCTTTGGCTACGCCTTCGCCTGTCGCTTGCCGCCAGCGTGCCGCTGGTGGCAAAGCGGGTCGTGTTATGTTTGGCTCCCGCAAGGATGACTGGCTCTCGACGCGGCCCTTTGGCTGCCCAAGCCTTGGGCCGCCTTGCCAGCGCTTGGCTGGCTGTGCCGGGCTTAGGTACAAACTGTACACTGATAGCGTAGACGTTTTTTCCATAACACACCGATAAATGCTACCCGCATCGCCAATGCCATCCAACCTTCGTGAAATATCCGGGCTAGACAGCCTTACGGTTTGGTCCTCGTTCAAATCCGCTTGCTTTCGTTCTTGCCAGGTCCCAGCATATAAAAAAATATCCCAGCAAATAAGGAGGCATTCATGTCTGCTGAGAGCGCCAAGGCTTTTTACGATCTGTTGCAGTCAGACCAGGAATTGGCCAAACGGGTGGCCCAGGCCGCCTCGGACGACGAGGTGTGGACAGTGGTAAAGTCGGCCGGTGATTTTGACTTCAGCAAAAAGGAACTGCACGAAGTATTCGCCGCCCAAAAGGGCGCGGAATTGTCCGACGATGACCTGGACCAAGTGGCCGGCGGCTCTGACTGGCCCTGGGACATGCACGGCGTCTAAAGGAATTGTACCAAGCCGTTGAACTAAGTAGGAGACAGGAGGGTCCCATGTCCCTTGAAAGCGCCAAGGCGTTTTATGAGTTGGTGATATCCGATGAAGATCTGGCCAATCGGCTGAGCGAGGCCGAGTCAGAAGAAGGAGTGCGGGAGATCATCCAGGCACAAGGAGACTTTGATTTCACCCAGGACGAATGGAAGGACGCGGTGCTGGCCGGCGCTGGGGTGGAAATGTCGGATTCTGATTTGGAAGAAGTGGCAGGGGGGCAGCAATGGTCGGGCAGTAACGATCCCATACCGGCCCCACCCCCCATCTATTTGGGTGGCATATATGTGACCCTGGGCCAGTAGGCCAAGAGACTGCCTTTGCGCCCTCAGGCGTCTGCTTGCTCCGCGTATTTCTCCCGTAGCAGCCGCTTTTGAATCTTGCCAACCGGGTCCTTGGGCAACTCCTGCACAAAGTCTATGCTGCCGGGCACCTTGTACTGGGCCAGGTTGGCCAGGGCATCCACCCGCTGGTTGAACCGGAGGAACTTTAGCTGGCAAATATAGGGGATTTTAATTTCAGACCGCCTGCGCCCATTCAGAATTGGCCGGGCCTTGTGAACGGGTGTCAAAGCGGCAGGGGCGCCTTGAGGCTGCAAGGCATGCCCACCTGGCATTTGGCGCAGACCTGGGTGCTGCCGGGCAGACCATCGGGGGCCATTAACAAGTCATAATTTTCCTGTAAGCGGCGGTAACAGAGCGCCCGGTTCAGGCCGTCTGTTGACAGCGCTTGTATTGGACAGGTCTCGATGCATTTGCCGCATTTGTTGCCCGCCTTGAGCAGGCACAATTGCTCAGCCGTCACCAAGGGATGGTCGCCCAGTTCCAGATCAGTGACCAGGCTGCCCAAACGGCCGCCGCACCCGGCCGGGGTGATGAGTTGGCAGTTAATGCCCATCCGGCCCAGACCGCTCAGGTGGGCCAGATGTTTGTGGGACCACAGGCTCACCAGACGTTTTTTGTCAAAGTTGTGCGTGGCCGGGGTCAGGGCCGCCTCGCCGCCGGCCTCTTGGATCAGGTCCTTAAAACCCTGGCCAGCCCGTTCAATCAGCTTGTTAGTGGAGACGTAAGCCCGGCCCCAACTGAGGGAGGGACGGCCACCCCGGGCGTTGTCCCTCTGCAAAGGTTCTTTAAAGGGGAGGAACCAAACCAGCACCGTGCGGGCGCCGGGCAGGAGGTCTTGGGGCAGGGCGTGGTCGGGCACGGTTATTTCTTTTAAACGCTCAAAGCGGCCGTCAGCCGGCGCACAGGCCATGAGTGGCTCTTGCCAAATGGCGATTTGCCCGTGTTGGGCTGGGTAGGTGGCCACATAGGCGGTAAGCCAAGATTGCAAATCAGCAAAGGTCATTTGTACATCCCTAAAAAAAGCGGCCAGCTAATTATAGCTGACCGCTCCTACTTTATGGTGGGCTGCCGGAGAATCGAACTCCGAACCTACGGATTAAGAGTCCGTTGCTCTGCCTAGTTGAGCTAGCAGCCCTTGAGAACGTGAGGCTGTTTTTATCAGGCAGGGCCGGGTTCGTCAACCCAATTCAGCCCATAATGCGGCGGCATAGGGCCAATACGTGGTCGCGGCCCGCGCCCTGGTTCTCCAGGCGGTTCAGCCAGGCGGCGGGCAGGGCGTCCAGGCCCCAATAAGACCCGGCCAGGGCGCCGGCCATGGCCCCGATGGTGTCAGTGTCCCCGCCCAAACTCACCGCCAGGACGATGGCCTGTTCCGCCGAATCGGCGGCCAAAAAGGCGCCAATGGCCGGCGGCACCGCCTCGGGCGCGGACACATCGCAGGCATACTCGCTGGTGAGCAGTTCCCGGGCCACGGCCTCATTGCCCCGGGGTAGAGCGGGTATGGCCATCAGACGCTCTGTGGTGTGTTGGTCAATGGGCCCTATCTTGTCTACCAGGTGGGCGATGAATGCTTGCGGGTCCGGCTCCGCGCCCCGCGCGCCCAGAGCACAGGCCATACCGCAGGCCAGGGCCTGGGCCGCGGCCCCGGCCAGGCCCCGGGGGTGGGTGTGGGTGATGCGGCACTGGTCCAGGGCCGCGCTCAGCAGGCGCTCCTGGTCATCAGCGTAGAACGCGCCCAGCACGCCCACGCGCATGGCTCCGCCATTGCCCCAGGAATCGGTGCCCGCCCGGTCCCAAGAGGTGCCCAGGGCCAGGCGGTTCATGACTTTGTAGATGCGGCCGCCGTAGCCCCGGGAAGGTTCAAAGGTGGTGACAAAACGGCTGGCCAGGGCCGCGGGGTCCAGATCGCCGGCCGCGTTCAGGGTGCGCAGGATGGCGATCATCATCTGGGAGTCGTCGGTGTAGGAGCCGGCCGGCAGGCGGCCTTCCAGCATGCGGTCCAGGCGGCCGTAGCGCCGGGCGATCCGGTCCGCGCTCCAGCCCTCCACCGGCATGCCCAGGGCGTCGCCGCACATGGTGCCCAGGGCGGCGCCGGCCAGACGTTCATAGCTCTTGGCCGGGACTGTCTGGGCGGGGCTCATGCCATTTCTCGCGCTGGGACCATGAATCCAATTATAGCAGCCGTCCGCTTGGCCCGGCCGGGCGGAGCGTGGTAATCTTGGAGCCGGATCAATTCCAAGGAGATTTCTTTTGACGCAACCCACCGTGAAATGCAGCGATTACCGGGCGGGACGCCGGCTCCTGGGCCTCAAGCAGCGTCTGGAAGAAGAGGGCCTGGAATCTAAGGAGCGCCGCCGCCTGGAAGAGGAGATCGCCCAATTGGAAAAAGAGCTGAACATGGACTGAAGTGGGATAGAAAGGAGGTTTTTAAAAGGGAATAAGACAAACCTGTTATAGTGCAGCGTTGCGGCTCTGGTGCATCCCAAGAATGCACTTCAACGGGTACAGGGGCTGCAATGAGCCGGACAGACGGGAAAACCCATCCACACTGCCGCATAATTTGGGGATAATCAACGTGGAGATTAGGAATATGAAGTTAGCAGCACTTTTCCTCGGTTTAGCCGTTATCCTGCTTCTGGCCGCCTCACCCGGTCAGGCTGATAATCTCAACCTGGTGGAGATTACCGTAAATAACCAGGGCCTGGGCGGTAAATTAACGCCCTACGTGCAGTGGAAGAGGTGCTACAACACCTGCAACTGCCAAGGCGAGCCCTTTGGCGGGCAATGGCTCGGCAGCGGTCAATTGCAATTTGTACAGAGGTGTACTGCGCCCAAACAGGGCGTACAGACCATTACTTACCAGGTGCTTCTGACCAATCAGTCTTATGAATGTTCAGTGGAATTTAAGGTAAATACCAACATGACCAATTTGGGTTTCGTGCGGGAACCATCTTGCTCCAAAGGAGCCGGTTTGGTTGATTTCAGCGCCACGCCTCTTTGCAATTATGAGATGACCGCCTGCGAGTTCAAGACAGAAATCAGGAAGAAATAATTCAGGAGCCGTGCCGGAGGAGGGCAGGGATGCCTTGCTCCGGCATTTTTTCATTCAAGGCCTTCACGGTCGGCAGGCGGCTATTGGGCTTCAAACAGCGACCGGAGGAGAAAGGCCTGAAACCGGAGGAGCGCCGCCGGTTGCAAGAGGAGATCGCCCAACTGGAAAAAGAGCTGGGCATGGATTGAGGGGGAAGGGACAAAAGCCTGTAAAAAAGGACTGAAACGACTTTGAACCCCCATACGGGGGTTCATTCCCCGCGGCTTGCCGCGTTATAAAACTGAAATTTTCCTCTTGATACCCCGCTGCTTGCGGCGGGGTTGTTCATTCTTTTTTTGCCCTGGCCCCGTCTAGCCCGGATATTTCACGAAGGTTGGACGGCACTGGCGATGCGGGTAGCATTTATCGGTGTGTTATGAAAAAAACGTCTACGCTATCAGTGTACAGTTTGTACCCAAGCCCGGCACAGCCAGCCAAGCGCTGGCAAGGC
>JANQFN010000313.1 GCA_028277825.1 Desulfarculaceae bacterium | reverse complement strand
TGGGCTTCCGCCGGTTCGCTGCCCACAAAATTTTATATCCTGCAAGTATTCGAGATTATTGTGGTGGCGACTAATTTATCATTAATGAGTTTGAGTCTGCGGGATGGATTGAAACTCCGTGGGCGCCCACGCCCTAAAAAAGCTCAATGATGGCAAAGCCATAGTACTCCCGCTTTCCAGGTAGATCAAAACCAAGGCGTTTTTTTGGGCGGGTTGGGCGTCGCCGCTCTGCCAGGTTTTCATGGTCTTTTACAACAGGTCGCTGGTGGGGTCCAAGGTGGGAGCGGCCAGGAACATGGCCAGTACCAGACAAACCAGGCAGCAGAGCAGCTTGCGCATGATTTCCTACGGGTTTTTTGTTAAGTCTTTGTAGCATCAATAAGTGGCGAATTATATTTGTCCCAGAACGCGCAGGCGAAATGGAATGAGAGCATGACCAACCAGGCCGAAACCAACCCGGAGCGCCGTGAGGCCCTCCTGGACTGCCTGGCCCTGTTCAGCCGGCTCTATTGGGGGCCGGATGAAGGGCTTTGCCGGGAACTGGCCGGGGAGGGCGCCGCCGCCCTGCAGGGCTTGGCCTCCTGGCTGGAGGAGGAGGGCAAGGCCACTCTGCGCGCCCTGCAGGCGCAGCTTGAAAGCTACGGCAGCGCGGCCCAGATGTGCGATCAATTGAATCCGGCCTATGTTCGCCTGTTCGTCAGCCACCCCGGTGGCCCGGCCGCGCCCCTGTACCACTCCTGCTACGTGGGACAGGGCCTGGTCATGGGTCCGCCGGCAATGGCCATGGCCCAGCGCCTGGAAGAACACGGCCTGGCCCTGGAGGACAAGCCCGGCGAGCCCCCGGACCATTTGGCCGCGGAACTGGAATTTCTCATCTACCTGCTGGAAGAGGGCGGTGCGGGGCGGCCCGAACTGCTGGAGCAGGCCCGGGACCTGGCCAGCCGCTTCATGCTGCCCTGGGTGAGGGATTTCAGCCGGCGCCAGGAAGCGGAGACCGAGTGCCCCCTGTATCCCTTGGCGGCGCGCTTGTTGGTTTCGGTCCTGGAAGGAGTGGCCGGAGGGTCCGCCTAGGTGCAAAGGCAAAAAAGGTTTTGAAGGAAAGCAGATTCGCCCAAAGAAAGTCACGTAAATCGGGTGCCGGGCCAGGCATGGCCCCTGTTAGTTATTCCTTCACAGGGCCGGTAGCGAGAGGAGTTACCATGATCCAGGCTACGGCCAGAGTAAAGCCCTCGGGCATAGCTGGTGAAGCGATTGGCAACCAACCCTCACCCTTTACCAGCCTTTTTATAGCATCCCTCCAGAGCCGAGCCGTTTGGGATTTAACTGTGGCTCAATAGCTTTCAGGGCGCTGGCGAAGCGATGGCCGCCTTGAGGCGGGAGAGAACCGCCTGGGTGTCGCCGATGTGCCCTGCCAGGATGAGCTGGATCTTCCAGCGTCCGCTCTTTTGGTGCTTGAGCAGATAGGCAATGGGTAGCTCGGGCCGGCCCAGGCAGGAGAACACCTCGCGCCGGCGGTCGGCGAACAGGGGGAAGAGCACCTGGTGCTGGCGGCGGAACTTGACCACCGCCCGGTAGCTGGAATCCACTCCCAGGCCCAGCATCTTCAGGCGGCCCTTGAGGAAGCGGTCGTCCTCGATCTCCTGAAACAAGTGGTTGTAGGAGGAGACTTCCTTGAGGCAGCCGTAGCACAGCTCGTTGTAGAGCTCCACGAACAAATAATCGGCCTTGACCTCGCCCAGGGCGAATGCCTTGGCTCCAGGAGGCAGGCCCAAATAGGCGCGGTCTGACTTTTGATTGAGCACCACCAGACGGCAGGAGGGGAAAAAGTCGCCTTTGGCCAGGCCCGCCGGGGCGGACTGTTGTGAGCCCTTACCGGTGTGGGCCAGCCAGCCGTGCCAGCCGCCGACATAGCGCTTGACGTTGCGGTAGCCCAGGCTCACGGCCCAGCGGGCGGCGATGCCGCTACGGAGTCACTTGAAGCTGCGGCAGTAGACCACCAAGAGGCGCTTCTTGTCCGGCCCCACCAACTCGGCCAGCTTGGCCGCCTTGCCCGGCTCCAGCTTGAGGCGGTCGCCCAGGTGGAACTCCAGATTGACCGCACCAGGGATATGCCCGGCACTGAACTCGTAATCCGGCCGCACGTCCAAAAGCACCAGGTCCCGCTTGGCGGTCAACAGGCCCTCGAGGCCTTGATCATCCAAAAGCTGGTAGCCCTCGGCCTGGGCCTGGGTTTGGGCCTGCTCCCACCACAGGGGGCGCTGGGCGCTGTTCGCGGGCAGGGCAATGAGCAGCGCGGCCCAGGCCGCCAGCAGCCCCCAAAGGAGACGGCGGCCCGCACTCCCCCGCAGGAGAGTGGGGCCGCCAGGGGTTTGGGAGTAGGCGGTCAAATGTTAAACCCTACTTGGGAGGGGTGATCTTGTAGCTGCCGTCTTTGTTAAAGGTCACCTCGGCGTCCAGGTAGTAGACTTCCTTCAGCTCGGGGCGCTGGTCCTGCATCATGTAGAAGGACTCGCCGCTGCGGGCGCCGGTGGAGCAGACAAAGACGATGGGCTTGGATGTGGGGAGCTTGGCCAGCTTCTTTTCCAGGTCGTCGGTGGGGATGTTCACCGCGCCCTTGAAGTGACCGGCCTTGAACTCGTGGGGGTCGCGCACGTCCACCATATAGACGCTGTCCGGACGCTCTTTGACAATCTGCTTGAACAGGGCGAGGTCGATGCTGCCCTCTTCCTTGCCCGCCTTGAGGCTCTTCTTCACGGTCTTTTTAGGAGCGGCGGCCTTCTTAGGCGCAGCCGCGGCCACGGCAACGCCGGCGCCGTAAGTCTTCTTCCAGTTGGGGTAGCCCTTGGCGTACACCTTGACGTTTTTGTAGCCCATCTTTTGGGCCTTAAAGGCCGCTTTGTGGGAGAGTGCGCACTTGAGGCCGCCGCAATAGAACACCAACATGGCGTCCTGGTCGGCCGGGAGCAGGCCCTTCATCTTGTTGAACTTGCTGGTGGGCAGGCTGATGGCGCCAGGGATGTGACCCTTGACGAACTTCTTCTTGTAGGGGCGGGCGTCGATGACCAGGCCCAGCTTCTTGCCGTCGATCACGTCTTTGACGAAAGCGGCTTCCACGATGTAGGGGAACTGCTTGAAGGGCTGCTTGGCGGTCTGCTCGGCGCCGGCCGGACCCGGGCCATAGGCCTTTTTCCAGGAGGGGTAGCCGGTGGCGAACACCACGATGTTTTTGTAACCTATTTTTTGGGCTTTGAAAGCCGCCTTGTGGGAGAGCGCGCACTTGAGGCCGCCACAGTAGAACACCAACAGGGCGTTCTTATCCCCCGGCAGCTTGGCCGGGGCCAGCTTGGCGAACTTGCTGGTGGGCAAACTGATGGCGCCGGGCACGTGGCCCTTGAGGTACTTTTTGCGGTATGGGCGGGAGTCGATGAGCACCGCCTTTACCTTGCCGTCCACCACGTTTTTCACGAACGCGGCGTCAACCGTGTAGGGGAACTGCTTAAAGGCCGGTTTCTCGGCGGCCAGGGCCGGGGCGGCCAGGACCAGGGCCAAAGCGGCCACCAGGGCCGCCAGGGCGGTCGTCTTAAGAGCTTTCATGACTAAACTACCTCCGAAGGTTTTTGTTCACTCAGCTCCTGGTACCAGAGCTGATGATGATGTTGCGCGTATTCAAGCGGCACGGTGCCGCTGAACATGGAAATGAAGGCGGGCCGTTCGTCCCTGGAAATGGCCGCCATGTAGATGTGCAGGATCAACAGCGCGGTGGTGATCCCGGCGGCGATGAAGTGAATGGTTATGCTCCACTGCACCACCCAGGCGTCGGCCGCGCTCAAAAAATACTTGCTGGAAACCAGCATCAGGCCGGTGGCCACCAGCACCGCGCCGGCCAGCACCAGCACCTGGGCCACTAGTTTTTGGCCCGCGTTGTAGTATCCCTGGGGTGGGATGTGTCCGTCCCAGCCCAGGGGTTTGACCAGACGGCCCATCATCTTGTAGCCCAGGGTCATCTGCAGGTTTTTCTTGATCATCCACTCCAGGTCCCGGTTGGGGTCCAGGGTGAATATCTCCTTGATGAAGGGGGCCACGAAGCGGGACATGTGCATGACCAGATAAACCAGCCAAACCGCCAGCCAGACCAGGCCCAGGCCCCAGTGGGCGGCCAGGAGGTTGGCTCCGCCGCCGAATATGGCGCGCACCGTGGCTGGGTACCAGGCGCCCAGGGGATTGAGATCATGGTTGCTGATCAGGGCCACGCCGGTGGCCAAAAGGAAAAACCAGCAGGCCGCGTTGAACCAGTGGATGAAGATGCCCCAGCGGGTGTGGCGCTGGACTTGGGTCTTACTCATGGCCGCCTCCTTCATGATCGTGGTCCTGGGGCGGAGCGTCGTTTTTCATAAGGAACTGCTTGCCCAGCATGGCCAGGGCGCCCAACCCGGTGAGGCCCACCGCGATCTTCACCGCGGGATCGGCCAGGTTTTTCCAAAACTCAAAGGCGCCGGGCATCTTGGCCTCATGGGGCCAGTGCTTGGGCCCGGGGTCGCCCAGGTAATAGAGGTTGGGGTCGGTGTTGGTCTTTTGGTTGACCACCTGCACCGCCTCATCCTTATTTTTGGCCAGCAGCTTGGCCGCCGGGTCCTTGGGGTCTTTGATGTCGCCGAAGACCCGGGCCTTGGTGGGGCAGGTGCTCACGCAGGCCGGGGGCAGATTCACCGCCCGGCGCGAGGAGCAGAAGTCGCACTTGTCAGCCACTTTCAGCTTTTCATTGCGGAAGCGCGCGCCGTAGGGACAGGCACCGATGCACTGGCCGCAGCCGATGCACAGGCCCCGGTCGATCATCACCACACCATCGCCATCTCGATAGGTGGCGCCGGTGGGGCAGGCGGTGACGCAGGTGGCCTGGGAGCACTGCATGCAGTTGCCCGGTTGATAGGTCATGGGTTTGCGGTTCTTGGCTTGCCACTGGGGGTCCGCGCCCTTGATCCAGTTGCGCCACTGCTCCCGGGGCAGTTCATTGGCCACCTTGCAGGAGGCCTGGCAGCCCTTGCAGTCGATGCATTTGGAGGCGTCGATGACCATGGCTAGTTGCTTTTTCATAGCGTGGCCTCCTTGCCCAGGCGCACCCAGGTCTCGTGCATGGCCATGTTGCCGCTGATGCGGTCGAAATCATCCTCGATCACCTCGGCGATGCAGGCGCCCTCGCCGTAGATGTTGGACAGGCCTTTGGACAGCACCCCGAAGCCGCTGGCCATGTAGACCGTGTCCGGCCGGGTCTCGTAGGTAACCTTGGCCTTGATGCGCTGCTTGCCGGCCCGGCTCTTGACCCAGATCCACTCACCGTCGGCGATGCCCAGCTCCCGGGCCGGGTCCGGGTGGAGCCACAGGCTGTTGGAGGGCTGGAACTCGGTCAACAGGGCGTTGTCCTGGCTGGAGGACTGGGTGATGACGGCGTTTCTGCCCACCACCATGCGGAAGCG
>JANQFN010000297.1 GCA_028277825.1 Desulfarculaceae bacterium | reverse complement strand
CTACGGCAGCGGCGGCTATTTCTGCGCGGGCTTTGATCTCAAAAGCGCGGCCAACAGCGAGATAGGCCGTGACTACGAGCCCGAGGGCCAGGGGCCCATGGGCCCCAGCCGCATGTTTCTGAAAAAACCGGTGATCGCGGCGGTGGAGGGCCACGCCGTGGCCGGTGGGCTGGAGCTGGCCCTGTGGTGCGATATGCGCGTGGTGGCCGAGACCGCGGTGTTCGGGGTGTTCTGCCGGCGCTGGGGAGTGCCCCTGGTGGACGGTGGCACCGTGCGCCTGCCCCGGCTCATCGGCCACAGCCGGGCCCTGGACATGATGCTCACCGGCCGGCCGGTGGCGGCCGATGAAGCCCTGGCCTGGGGCCTGGCCAATAGGGTGGTTCCGGCTGGCGAGACCCGGGCCGCAGCCGAGGTTCTGGCCGCTGAAATCGCCCGCTTCCCCCAAATTTGCATGCGCACCGATCGGAAAACTTCTTTTGAGCAGTGGGGCCTGCCTCTGGGTGAGGCTCTGAAGCTGGAAGGACGTAACGGACTGGAACCACTTATGAAAGAGACGGTTAAGGGTGCGTCGCGCTTTGCCGGCGGAGCCGGGCGCGGGGGCTCTTTCGAGGATATTTGAGGGCATTGCCTGGCAAAGGGGTGGGAAAAAGGGGGTTGACAAATGAAATTCATTTATGAGAGTGAATGGTATTCACAAAAGTGAATTTGATTTGAGTTCCATTGTGATTTACTGCTCTTGGAGACTGCATGGGTTTATCGGCCCGCAGGGAACGCGAAAAGCAGGTACGCCGCCAGGAAATCCTGGACGCCGCCCGCCGGGTGATAGGCAGCAAGGGCTTTCGCGGGGCCACCATGGAGGAGATCGCCGAAAAGGCTGACTACAAACCCGCCGCTCTTTACCGTTATTTTGAAAGCAAGGACGAAATCCTGGCCAGCCTGATCCTGGCCCTGGAGCAGTACCAGTTCGAACAGTTCGTCTCCCTGGCCGAGCGGCAAGACCTGACGCCTCTGCAAAAGCTGGACGAGATCCCGGACACGCTTTGCCGCATCTACCGTTTTGACCCGGTGGTGTTTCTGGGCATGATGCACATCCAGGCCAGCCAGACCTTTCACTACATGTCGCCCGAGACTCTGGCCCAACTCAACGAGATGGCGGCCAAGGGCATCCGGGGCCTGGCCAGCGTGTTCGCCAAGGGCATCGAGCTGGGCATGTTCGAGCCGGTGGAACCCCTGGTCATGGCCGACACCGTGTGGTCTCTGTTCACCGGAGTGGTGCTGTGGGAGGAGACCAAGCGCTTCTTCGATCCCAAAAAAAATTTCGTGGAATCCACCTTGCGCGAGGCCTTACGGTTGCTGTTCAAGGGGGTTATCAAAGACCAGGACGGGTAAACGCCCGCACCAAAGAATTTAATTTGAGAGGGGAGCATGCAAATCAAGGATTCAGTGGCGGTGATCACCGGGGGCGCCTCGGGCCTGGGCGAGGCCACGGCGCGGCATCTGTTGGCCGCCGGGGGCAAGGTGGCGCTTTTTGACCTGGACGCCGAACGGGGGGAGAAGCTGGCTGGCGAACTGGGCGGCAACGCGGTTTTTTGCCAGGTGGACGTCACCGAAGAGGAGCAAGTGGCCGCGGGAGTGGGGGCGGCTATGGATGCCTTCGGCTCCATCAGCGTGGCGGTGAACTGCGCCGGCGTGGGCGTGCCCTTCAAGGTCTTGGGCAAGGACGGCCCCATGGACATGGCCAAGTGGATCTGGACCATCAAAATCAACCTGATCGGCACCATGCAGGTGATCCGCTTGGCCGCCGAACAGATGGCCCACAACCAGCCCAATGCCGACGGCGAACGCGGGGTGGTGATCAACACCGCCTCCATCGCCGCTTTTGAGGGCCAGGTGGGCCAGAGCGCCTATGCCGCCTCCAAGGCGGGCGTGGCGGGCATGACCCTGCCCCTGGCCCGGGAGTTCGCTTCCCTGGGCATCCGGGTGTTGACCATAGCGCCGGGGCTGTTTTTAACCCCCATGCTGCTGGCCCTGCCCGAAAAGGTGCAGGAATCCCTGGGCCAGAGCGTGCCCTTCCCCAGCCGGCTGGGCAAGCCCGAGGAGTACGCCAGCTTGGCCGGGGAGATCATCGAAAACCCCATGCTAAACGGCGAGACCCTGCGCCTGGACGGAGCCCTGCGCATGGCCCCCCGCTAAGGGGCGGCGCGCAGCGGTAGTAAGACCGGCTTGAGATTTAGGAGAAAACGGTCATGGATTTTTCTTTGAGTGAAGAACAAACCATCCTCAGCGACATGGCGTACAAATTCGCCAAGCAGGAGCTGGGGCCTTTGGCCCATGAAAGCGATAAAGAAGAAATCTACCAGGCCGGGGTGGTCAAAAAGGCGGCCGAGTTGGGCATGGTGGGCGCCTGGGTGCCCGAACAGTACGGCGGCGCCGGGGTGGGCTGCATGGGCAACGCCCTGATCACCGAGCAGCTCTGCCGGGTGGACATGGGCAACGCCTCTTCCATTATCACCGCCTCTTTTGGCTGCGAGGCCATCTGGCTCTATGGCAGCGAGGAGCAGAAGCAGGAGTATCTGCCCCTGGTCTGCTCGGGCCGGGCGGTGAGCGCCGGAGCTTTCACCGAGCCAGACGCCGGCACCGACGTGGCCGGCTACAACACCCGGGCCAAGGCTGAGGGCGATGATTTCGTGATCAACGGCAACAAGATGTTCATCACCAACGGCACGGTGTGCGACTTCTTTGTGGTGCAAGCCATCACCGAACCCGAGGGCAAACGCCACGCCCGCTTCAGCCAGATTATCGTGCCCGCTGACAGCGAGGGCATCACGCGCAACAAGATCAAGGGCAAGATGGGCATCAGGGCATCGGACACCGCCACCGTCGCCTTTGAGGAGGTGCGCGTGCCCCAGGCCAACCTGGTGGGCACCGCCGGCCGCGGCTTCTACCAGTTGATGCACTTTTTCGACACCACCCGGCCCATGGTGGCCGCCCAGGCCCTGGGTCTGTCCCAGGCCTGCTTGGAGGCGGCGGTGAAGTATTCCAAGGAGCGCCAGGCCTTTGGCCAGCCCATCGGCTCCTTCCAGCTCATCCAACAGAAGCTCACCGAAATGGCCATCCGCATCGAGGCCCTGCGCGGCCTGGTCTACCGCTCGGCTTGGCTGATCGACGCCGGCAAGCCGGACTACACCCTGGCGGCCATGGCCAAGTACTTCGGCGGCCAGACCGCGGTGTTCTGCGCCAACGCGGCGGTGGAGGTGCACGGCGGCTACGGCTACATCGAAGAATACGAGGTGGAGCGCTATTACCGCGACGCCAAGATCCTGGAGCTTTACGAGGGTACCAAGGAGGCCGAGGTGGTCACCGTGGGCGGCGTGCTGATGAAAGGCTGAGCCATGGATTTTTTATATAGCCCCGAGCAGCTCAAGGTGCGCGACGAGGTGCGCCGTTTCGTCAAGGAACAGGTGCCCAGCTCCAAGGTGCGCGAGATGGATACCGGCGAGTTGGAGTCGGGCCGCTGGTTCATTGAAAAGGCCGGCGCCGCCGGCATCCTGGGCCTCAGGTTCCCCCAGGAGTATGGCGGCCGCGGCCTGGACTGGGTCACCGAGGTGGCGGCCATGGAAGAGGTGGGCGTCTTGGGCACCTCCCTGGGCTGCGCCTACATCATGCCGGCCATCGTGGGCGAGGCCCTGGCCTTGTTTGGCAGCGAGGAGCAAAAGCGAAAATACCTGGCCCCCACCCTGGCCGGCCGACTCTACAGCGCCGAGGCGCTCACCGAACCCCGGGGCGGTTCCGACTTCTTCGGGGCCACCACCACCGCCACTCCAGACGGCGATCATTTCGTACTAGACGGCCAGAAGCGCTTCGTGGTGGGCGCCCAGGACTCGGACTGGTTCCTGGTCTACGCCAAGAGCGACCCCCAGGCAAAGCCCCACGAGTCCATGAGTTGCTTCATCGTGGAACGCGACTTCGGGGTGGAGGTGCAGAACATCTACCAGCTCATGGGCACCCGGGGCGGCGGCACCGGCCGCCTGGTCTTTAATCAGGTGCGGGTACCGGGGGCCAACCTGGTGGGCCAGTTGCACGGGGCTTATGCCATCTTCAACCGCATGATGGTGCCCGAGCGCCTGCATTCGGCCGCCGGCGCCCTGGGCACCGCCCGGGCCGCCCTGGAGGTGGCCACGCGCTACTCCACGCGCAGAAAGGCCTTTGGCCAGACCATCAACAACTTCCAGGCGGTGGGTTTCATGCTGGCCGACTCGGTGGCCGCCCTGGACGCGGCCCGCGCCCTGTGCCATGCCGCCGCGCTGGCGGCCGACGCCGGCACCGACGCCCGCCGCATCGTGTCCGAGGCCAAGAAGGTGGCCACTGAAAGCGCCTGGCAGATCGTCAACCAGGCCATGCAGGTCATGGGCGGCATCGGCTACACCAGCGTGTATCCCATCGAGAGGCTCCTGCGCGACACCCGCCTGTCTTTGATCTGGACCGGCTCCAACCAGGTTATGAACCTTCTGATCCAACACGAGTGGTTCAAACAAGTCATGAAAGGCGGGGATGATGCCCGCGACGTGGAAGACGACGCGCTCACCCCCGATGAAGCGGAGAAGGTATTCGAATAGGCCCGCGTATGCGGCGCTCCGGGGAGTTGGCCAAGGCCCCGGGCGGACGGCGGGCCGCACAATTATCGTTTTGGCCACAGGGAGGGAATGGCAGTGACGATTAAACGGATGATGGTAATTTTGCTGGCGCTGTTCATCATGGCGCCGGCGGCGGTCCTGGCCGGCGACGTGCCCGGCGTGACCGACGACGAGATCGTGGTCGGCACCAGCACCCCGCTGTCCGGTCCGGCCGCGCTGTGGGGCTCCACCGCCCTGGGCGGCAAGGCCTGGGCCGATTACATCAACTCCAAGGGCGGCATCCACGGCCGCAAGATCAAGTTCATCATCAAGGACGACGGCTACAACCCGGCGCGCACCCTGGCCAACCTGCAGCAGTTGAAGGGCAAGGTGTTCGCGGTGGTGGGCCTGTTGGGCTCGGCACCCAACGCGGCGGCCAAGGACTTCTTCCCCCAGAACAAGATTCCCCTGGTCCACGGTTACGCCAACGTGCGCATCTTCAGCCGCCAGCCCAAGGACAAGCAGAAGTACTACTTCATCGCCTATCCGGACTATGAGGATGAGAACTTTTTCCTGGTGGATTACGGCATCAACAAGCTGGGCGCCAAAAAGATCGCCCACTTCTACCAGAACGACGACTACGGCCACCTGGCCGCGGCCGGCGTGAACAAGGCTATCAAAAAATCCGGCGGCAAGGCCAAGCTTATCGGAAAGGTGCCCTATGAAATCACCGAGCGTGCCCTTGGCACCCACGCCATGAAGCTCAAGGAGACCGGGGCCGACACCGTGGTGATCACCGCCAGCCCCATGCACGCAGCCAGAATCGTCAAGGAGATGGCCAAGGTGGGCTACAAGCCGCGCCTGCTCAACAACTTCACCGTGGCCGACCCCATCATGTTCAAGCTGGCCGGACCGGCTTGGGTGGGCAGCTACATCAACACCACCGGCAACATGTCGCTGCCCGGCTTCGACCCGGAGGCCGACAAG
>JANQFN010000295.1 GCA_028277825.1 Desulfarculaceae bacterium | reverse complement strand
CCCTTGCCCCGGGCAGCCGGGACTGGCAGAATTGGTCTGTAGTAAAATTATAGATATATAGGGGAGCAGGACCATGAGCGAACCGCTCGGGATTACGGTCACCAATCACGTACTGTCCATGCAGCACCGCCACGAGGGAGCCCGGGGCGCCTTCACCCATCTGTTGAACGAGATCATCATGGCGGCCAAGATCATCTCCAGCGAGGTGAACAAGGCCGGGCTGGTGGATATCCTGGGCAGCACCGGCGGGCAAAACATACAGGGCGAGACGGTCAAGAAGCTGGATGAGTTCTCCAACAACCTGATGATCGACCGCCTGTATCGCAGCGGCCACGTGGCGGTGTTGGCCAGCGAGGAGGATGCCGATCCCATTGAGCCGCCCCGGGGGGTTCAGACCGGCGAGTACGTGGTGCTCTTCGATCCCTTAGACGGCAGCTCCAACATAGACGCCAACGTCTCCATCGGTACCATCTTCTCCATACTGCGCAAGTGTTCCAAGGGGCCGGAGTACCAAATGGAAGACCTGTTGCAGCCCGGCCTCAAGCAGGTGGCCGCGGGTTATGTGCTCTACGGCTCCTCCACCATGATGGTCTACACCACCGGCAACGGGGTAAGTGGCTTCACCCTGGACCCCTCGGTGGGCGAGTTCCTCTTGAGCCACCCGGAGATAAAAATCCCCCAGCGGGGCAAGATCGTTTCGGCCAACATGGGTTACTGGGACTACTGGGACGAAAACCTGAAAAACTATTTCCGCTATCTGCGCACCGTCACCGACACTAAACCGGTGTACTCCCTGCGCTACATCGGCTCCCTGGTGGCCGACTTCCACCGCAACCTGTTATACGGCGGGGTGTTCCTCTACCCGGCCGACTCCAAGGACCCCAAAAAGCCCTACGGCAAACTGCGCCTGTTGTATGAGTGCAACCCCATGGGCATGATCTGCGAACAGGCCGGGGGCCTGGCTTCCACCGGCGACGGCCGCGTGCTGGAGGTGGAGCCCAGCGACCTGCATCAACGGGTGCCCCTGATCATCGGCAGCCCCCAAGACGTGGAAGAGGCGGTGGCCTTCATCAATGGACAGCGCAAAGAATAATAAGGCCGACCCGGGCCGGCTGGTCCTGGGCATCGAGAGTTCCTGCGACGAGACCGCCGCCGCGGTGGTGGCCGATGGCCGCCGGGTGCTGTCCAATCTGGTGGCCAGCCAGGTAAAGGACCACGCCCCCTTTGGCGGGGTGGTGCCCGAGCTGGCCAGCCGCAAACACCTGGAAAACCTGGCGCCGGTGGTCAGCGCCGCCCTGGCCGAGGCCGGGGCGGGCCTGGATGATATCAGCGGGGTGGCCGTCACCC
>JANQFN010000238.1 GCA_028277825.1 Desulfarculaceae bacterium | reverse complement strand
GGTCTCTTTCACCTTGCCCGGCACGATGCGGGTCAGGTCGTGGGCCAGGGCATGACCCACGCTCTGGGCCACGGGTACGGTCTTGAGTTTCATGATGTTCGTCCCCGGTGAGGGCGGCTAAGGGGGGCTCAACTCCCCTCGCTTTCGCCGTTGCGGGCTCCTTTTAGTATCAGATTGAGCTTGTAATTGCTCAGGTCCCAATCCAGACCGCTCATGAACTCCTTGATGCTCTCGGTCCCGGTCTCCAGATCCTCTTTCAGGGCTTGTCTGATTTTGGCCTTGTCCTTCTCCGCCAGGGCCTGGTACATGGTCTCGTGGTGGGATAGGGCGGCCGAGACCTCCTCGCGGTTGCGAAACGGCAGGTAGATATAGGGCTGAATGCGCACCCAGAGCCCGGAGATTATATCGAAAAGAATGGGGGATTCAGCCAGGCGGTAGATGGCCGAATGAAAATTGAGGTTAATCCTGACGAAGTCCATGGGCCTGTCCATGGCGCTACGCATGGTTGGGAAGACGCCCTCGATTTCATCCAAGGCCGAATCAGGGCGCAAATCACAGGCCCTTTCCGCAGCCATGGTTTCCAGGGAGAGTCTGAGCCTGAGGATTTCCTCCATTTCATCCTGAGTAAGGTAATTGACGTGGATGCTCTTGTTGCTGTTGATGACCACCACGTGTTCGGCTTCCAGCTGCAGCAGGGCCTCCCGCACCGGCGAGATGCTCACCCCCAGTTTGGCCGCCGTGGAACGCAGACTGATCTGCTCACCGGGAAGAATCTCGGCGGTCATGATCTGCTCCTTCAGAGATGAATAGATTCTCTGGCGGAGCGTCTTGTCTTTTATCTTCATATCCAATTTGAAGGACCCTTTTCGGTCTAAAGGGTTTGCCGGCTCCCGGCAGGCGGATGGTTTCCTTTATGTCGCTTTCGGATATGGCTCCCTTAATTATTGTAGCGTCGCAGAATCGCCTCCAGCACAGCACCGCCAAGGGTCCTCGCCTTCTCGCTGATGGTCTCCACGTAGGCCTCCTGGCCCCGGGGGTCGATGTCACCGACTTTGAGCCCCGATGAGACCCAGGTGTTGGGCCGAATCAGGCCTCTCAGATTGCCTGTTACCTTGGCGATGATCGGCTCGCCGTCCACCTCGGCGATGGCCTGGCCCTCACCGACCATGTCGCCCAACTGAAAACCGGTTTGAAAAATACCGTCCGCTGGCGAGCGCAAAACACGTTCCCAGGTTTTTCCCTCGATTTCACCGGGCACGCCAGTATTGGCGATGGCCTGGCCCTCTTCGTACACGCGCCCCAGATGGTGACCGCGTTTGGTCTCAATCACGAGATCGGCGTTGCTGCCGGCCTCAAAACCCGGACCCAAGGCTACGACCAGGGGCGCGTCATCTATATTCAGGCCCGAGTCGCGCTTACACAAGGTAGCCTCAACTAATACATCCGGCACGAGATGGGGCACCATCTTCAACTCGGGATCGACGATCAGAGGTATGGCCTTTTGGGACCAAGCTGCTCTTACACCCTCTACGTTTTCCACCAGAAGCGCGCTTACGCCTTCAACCTGTTTTTGCCCGTCGTATACCGCCTCGCAGAACGAGACCGCCCTTCTGACCGCCAGCGGCCGCTGGATTTCGGTCAGCACCACCTTGAAATGGCTTTTGGCCAGGCGCCAGGCCACGCCGCTGGCCATCTCGCCGGCCCCCTTGACCATGACCACCAGGTCCCGGGTCACGGCGCCCCTCCACCTCGGGAGCCCTGCTCATAGCTCTCCACCGCCCGGCACACCTCCTTGAGGGTCTTCAGGTTGTGGAAGGGCAGCAAATGATCCAGATAGGGCAGCGATATGGACATGCCCTGGCAGGTGGGCTGGAAGTTGTCGGCCGACATCAATGGATTCAACCAGAAAATAGTCCTCACCCGCTGCCGCACCAATTGCATCACTTCATTGAGTTTCCGGGGAGAACCCCGGTCCCAGCCGTCGCTGACCATGATCAACACACCCTGCGCGGCGCTCTGCCGGCCCAGATGGTCATTGTAAAACTGCTCCAAAGAGGCGCCGATGTTGGTCCCGCCCGACCAGTTCACCTGCTCGTGTTGCAGGCTGCGCCAGACCTCCTGGAACTGGTTCTCACGCAGATAGTTGCTCACCGGGGTGAGATGGGTGCTGAAAAGGTAACTGCGCGCCTCGGGCAGGCACTTGGCCAAGCCGAACATGAAAACCAGGAAGAAGAAGCCGTAGACATCCATGGAGCCGCTGACATCCAACAAAAGATGAATCGGCTCCCGCTTGGGTTTTTTCTTTTTGTAGCTAAGTTCCACCAGTTCACCACCGTATTTGCGCGAACGGTGGATGCTGCGCCGCAGGTCGATCTGGGAACCGGCCTGGGCGATCTTGCGCCTGCGGCTGACCCGTTCGCTGAACTTCCGGGCCAGGCGAAACACCAGGGCCTGGACCTCGGCCAGTTCGCTCTCGCTCAGATCGGAGAAGTCCTTGTCCCGGCGGCCCTCCTCCAGACTGGCGCAGATGATGTCATACTCCTCATCATCCGCGGCGACGCCGTCAGCAGGCATTACTTCAACGCTGCCGGAGGGCTCCCCGCCGGGCAGCGCCTCGTTATCTTGGGTGCCGATCTTGGCGGCGGGCTCGGGCGTGGGTCCCCAGAATTGATCGAACAGGGTCTCGAAGCGTAAGAACTCTCCCTGGCTGGCCGCCAGGTTGGCCCGTAGCAGGACGAAGAACTGCTCCCGGTCGGAGATGTCTATGAAGGGGATCCCTGCGGCCACGTCCTTGGTGTGGGCGGGGGTGACCTTATAGCCCTGCGCCTTTAGCTGGCGCTGGAACAGGCTGATGGCCCGAATCAGGTTGCCTGTGTGGCGCAGAAGTTCCATGGTTACTCATTGCATCTGGCCGGCATTACAGGAATGAAGTGCAGCCCTCTTTCAAGCGTTCCTGGTCCTGCCGGTACTTGAACAGGCAGCTTTGGGTCTCCAAAACCGTCTGCTCGTCCAGATGATCTTTGTGCATCAATAAAAGGGCCTCCGCCCAGTCCAGGGTTTCGGCTATGCCCGGCCGTTTCAAAAAGGCCTCGCTGCGCACCTTTTGCATGAAACGGCAGATCTCCTCGCTCAGCCTGTGATTGAGGTTGGGTATTTTGGCCTTGAGGATTTTCTCTTCCAGCTCCAGGCTGGGATAGCCTATCCAGTGATACAGGCAGCGGCGCTTGGTGGCGTCGTGCACCTCCCGCGTCCGGTTGGAGGTGAGCACCACGATGGGCTTTTCCTTGGCTTTCAAGGTGCCGATCTCGGGGATGGAAACCTGGAAGTCAGACAACAACTCCAGCAAAAAAGCCTCGAACTCCTGGTCGGCCCGGTCCACCTCATCGATGAGCAGCACCACC
>JANQFN010000237.1 GCA_028277825.1 Desulfarculaceae bacterium | reverse complement strand
TGGTCAAGCGGGTGGCTCAGGCCATGGGGGTGCAAGTGAAAATACCGCACTACCCGGTGTGGCCCCTGGTGATCGTGGGTCATGTTTTTGAAAAAGTCTGCAAGCCTTTCGGGATCACCCCGCCCATTTTCCCCCGCCGGGTGGACTGGTACCGCCAGAATCGGGCCTTTAAGATCGACAAGGCCAAGGCGGAGCTGGGTTACGACCCCAAGGTGGGCATCGACGAGGGCCTGTACAACACCTATCTCTGGTACCAGGAAAAGGGCTACCTGTGAGAGTAGCCCGCCGGGTATTCTGACGTGGCCACACCTTTGGGACATGCCCTGGCCGGGCTGGCCGCGGGCACTGCGGCCAGCGGCGGCCGCACCATCCTGGGCCCCTGGCAGGACCTGGTGTTCTTCACGGTGGTGGCGCTGTTGCCGGACCTGGATTTCATTCCCGGCCTGCTCACCGGCCAAAACTACCACCAGGGCCCCAGCCACTCGCTGCTGGCCGCCTTGCTGGTGGCTATTTTGTGCGGACTTTGGGGGCGCACCCGGGGGCACGGCTGGCTGCTGGCCTGGTGCGGCGGGGTGGTGTGTCTGAGCCACTTGGCCGTTGATTATCTGACCTTGGACAAGCTGCCGCCCTACGGCCTGCCCCTGTTGTGGCCCTTTTCCCCTGAGCACATGACCGCCAAACATGCTATATTCCTGGACGTGAAGCGGCACAGCCTGACCTGGGCCGTAATCGCACATGATCTCAAGGCCATGGCCTGGGAGCTGTTGCTCCTGGGGCCTCTGGCCGCACTGGCGCTGTGGCTGCGCGCCCGGCGCCGGGCGAAAGGGTGAGAAACAAAATTGGATCTGTCAGTCGTAGTCCCCATATATAACGAGGCCCAAAATCTGGAGGCCCTGCATCAGGAGTTGCACGAGGCCCTGGCCCCCACCGGCCTGGAATATGAGGCGGTTTTCGTGGACGACGGCTCCCGGGACGACAGCTTCAAGATTCTCAAGCGCCTGGCCGCCGAGGAGCCCCGCGACGTGGTGGTGGCGCTTCGCAAGAACTTTGGCCAGACCGCGGCCATGAGTGCGGGCTTTGACCACGCCCAGGGCAAGGTGGTGGTCACCATGGACGGCGATCTGCAAAACGACCCCCGCGACATACCCAAGCTGGTGGGCAAGCTGGCCGAGGGCTATGATATCGCCGCCGGCTGGCGATTCGACCGCAAGGACCACTTCATCACCCGGCGCCTGCCCTCCAAGCTGGCCAACGGGTTGATCTCCAAGATCACCAAGGTCAAACTGCACGACTACGGCTGCACCCTCAAGGCCTTCCGGGCCGACGTTATCCAGAACGTGCGGCTCTACGGCGAACTGCACCGCTTCATTCCGGCCATCGCCTCCTTGATGGGCGTGTCCATCGCCGAGGTGAAGGTGAACCACCGGGCGCGCACCGCCGGCAAGAGCAAATACGGTCTGGGCCGGACCCCAAGGGTGTTGTTGGACCTGATCACGGTAAAGTTCCTGCTCTCTTATTCCACCCGCCCCATTCAGATATTCGGGCTCTGGGGCCTGTTGTCCTTTGCCGCCGGCTTTTTGCTGGCCCTTTATTACACCTTTTTGAAATTCATTTTCTTCGAGCCTCTTTGGGGCAAGCCGGGTCTGTTGTTGGCCGTGCTGTTGATGTTCATCGGGGTGCAACTGATCAGCATCGGCCTGTTGGGCGAGATGCAGGTGCGCACCTATCACGAGACCCAGGACAAGCCCATCTACGCGGTGCGCCAGGTGATCAATTACACACCTCCGGCAGAGGGGGACTGATCCCCAGGAGCCCGGTCCTCTCAGCGGGGAGCCCGCCTTGAAACTGATCTACGACCTGCGCATTCTCGACGGCCCCATGCACGGCATGGCCCGCTACGGCCTGGAGCTGTTGCAGGCCCTCTTGGCCCTGCCCGAAGCCCAAGACCTGGCGGTGGGCGCCCTGGTGCAGCGGCCCGAGCACGGCGAATTTTTACCCAACGATCCCCGGGTCTTGGCCATTGCCTGCAAGATCAAGCCCTATTCGCTGGCCAGCCAACTCAACCTGCCCAAGCTTTTGGACGGTCTCAGACCCGAGATATACCACTGCCCCTTTTACGCTGCGCCCTACCGCTTCCAGGGCCCCATGGTGTTCACCATCCACGACCTGATCCATTTGAAATTCCCCCGCGACCACGGCCTGAAACACCGCCTGTTCTACAAGCAGGTGGTGCTGCCCGCCACCCGCCGGGCCCAGGCCGTGTTCACCGTGAGCCAGGCCTCCAAGGAGGACCTGATCAAGCTGATGGGGGTGGATAAAAAAAAGATCGTGGTTACGCCCAATGCGGCCGGCGAGGCTTTCCAGCCGCCCGAGGACAAGCCGACTCCACCCCCGGGCTGGCCGGCGCGCTATGTGCTGACCGTGGGCAACGCCAAGCCCCACAAAAACCTGGACGCGGCGGTTGCGGCCCACACCCTTTTAAAGGCTAATCCCCCGGCCGGGGTTCAGGTGCCGCCCTTGGTGATCGTGGGGGTCAAACAGGGCCAGGCCGGCTGGGCGCGTTCCTCAGAGGACGTGTTCCTATCCCAGTTCCTGGATGACGCCGGGCTGGCCGCGGCCTACGCGGCGGCCGAGGCGGTGCTGGTGCCTTCGCTGTATGAGGGCTTTGGCCTGCCCGCCCTGGAGGCCCTGGCCTGCGGCGCGCCCCTGGTCTGCTCCAATCAGGCCTCCCTGCCCGAGGTGGTGGGGAACGCCGGTCTGTTGTGTGAGCCCACGCCTGAGGCCCTGGCCTCTGAGCTGAGCAGGCTGTTGGCTGATACCCAACTGCGCAAACACCTGGCCATGGCAGGGCCTAAGCAGGCAGCCCGCTTTTCCTGGGCCCAGACCGCCAAGGCCACCCTGGCGGTGTATGAGCGCAGCGCCTGGAGGCAGGTGTAGCTGTGGCCGGGTCTGCCGCATTGCCCCCGGCCCTTCAGGGCGCCCGCGTGGCCCTGGTGCACGACTGGCTCACCGGCATGCGCGGCGGCGAAAAGGTGCTGGAAGCCCTGTGCCGCCTTTTTCCCCAGGCCCCGCTCTACACCTTGCTGCACGTGCCCGGTTCGGTGAGCCCGCTCATCGAGGACCGGCCCATACACACCTCGTTCGTACAGGGTCTGCCTCTGGCCCGGAGGCGCTACCGCCACTATTTGCCCCTGTTCCCCCGGGCGGTGGAGGGGCTCAAGATGCCAGCCTGCGATCTGGTTATCAGCACCAGCCACTGCGTGGCCAAGGGAGTGATGCCCGCCGGCGGGGCGTTGCATGTCAGCTATTTGCACACACCCATGCGCTACATCTGGGACCTGTATGAGGACTACTTCGGTCCGGGCCGGGGCGGCCTGGCCCGTTATGTGATGCCCTTTCTGCGGCCCCGACTGCAACGCTGGGACGTGGACTCCTGCACACGGGTGGATCACTTTTTGGCCAACTCGGAGCACGTGGCCCGGCGCATCAAGCGGCACTACGGTCGCCGGGCGCAAGTCATACCCCCGCCGGTGGACACCGGTCGTTTCGCCCCGGCCGCCCAGGTGGAGGACTATTACCTGGTGGTCAGCGCCCTGGTGCCCTACAAGCGGGTGGATCTGGCCATCGAGGCCTGCGCCTCAACCGGCCGCCGCCTGTTGGTGGTGGGCACCGGTCCCGAGGAGGCCCGGCTCCGGGCCCTGGCCGGGCCAAACGTGGAATTTTTGGGCTGGGCCGGTGACGAGGAGCTGGCCGGGCTGTATGCCCGGGCCCAGGCCTTCATCTTCCCCGGCGAGGAGGATTTCGGCATCACCCCGGTGGAATCCATGGCCGCCGGCCGGCCGGTGGTGGCCTTTGCCCAAGGCGGAGCCCTGGAGACGGTGGTGGGGCCCGGCGATCCCCAGGGCCGGGCGCCTACGGGCCTGTTTTTCACAGAACAATCAATCACTTCGCTTGTTGCTGCCCTGGATGAACTGGAAACGGATATGGAACGGTTCCAGCCCCAGACCCTGGCCGCGCACGCCGCCGGCTTTGACACCAGGGTGTTCATGGAGCGTATGGCCGACTTCTTGGCCTCGGCGGTAGCCTCAGGCCGGGATTGACCCTGGAGTTGCCGGGTGGTAGGCTTTTTCTGTCGGGCCGCTGGTATGGCGGCCCGAAGCTGTTTGGTCTCAGCCCGTACAGCCGCCCCAGACCGGGCTAGTCGCCAAGGAGGCACCAGTGCAGGTTTTGATCATCGGCGCCGGCGAGGTGGGGTTCCACACTGCGCTCCGGCTCTCCCGCGAGGGTCACAAGGTGGTGGTGGTGGACCACCAAACCGAGCGCATCCGCCAGATATCGGAACAGATGGACGTGCAGACCCTGTTGGGCGAGGGCTCCAGCCCGGCGGCCCTGCGCACCGCCGGGGTGAGCCAGGCCGATCTGGTGTTGGTGGTCACCAACAGCGACGAGGTGAACCTCACCGCCTGCCGCTTCGCGCGGCTGTTGGCCCCGGGGGTCACCCTCATCGCCCGGGTGCGCAGCGGCGACTATCTGGACTTTTTCGAAGAAGTGGGCTCGGCCAGCCTGGACATCGACACCGTGATCAATCCCGAACGGGAGGTGGCCGCCCAGATACTGCAGTTTTTGGCGGTGCCGGCGGCCAGCAGCGTGGCTGATTTCGCCGGGGGCAAGGTCAAAATGCTGGGTCTGAAGATTCCGGCCACCTGCTCCCAGGTGGGTTGTTCGCTTTCCCAGACC
>JANQFN010000217.1 GCA_028277825.1 Desulfarculaceae bacterium | reverse complement strand
GCCAACTGCGAGGCCGAGATGGGCAGGACCACCCACCGGCACTTCCCCTGCGTGGACTACCTGGTCTCCGGAGAGGCCGAGGAACTGATAACTCCGCTGATCAAAGGGATCTCGGCCAAAGGGACCGGCCTGGCCCAAGAGGAGTTGCCCTATGGCGTCTTCGGGCCGGTGCACCGGGAGGAGGGCTACCCCGCCAGCCAAGACGGTGGGGCGCCGCGGGCCGTGATGCAGGACTTGAGGACCCTGGCGATACCGGACTATGACGATTACTTCGCCACCTTGGAAACCACCCCCTGGATACAGAAAGCCGTGGCCCCCGGCCTGCCTTTTGAAACTTCGCGGGGCTGCTGGTGGGGTGAAAAGCCCGGCTGCCGCTTTTGCAGCCTCTGCGGTCAGGCTAGGTCCTTTCGCAGCAAGTCCGCGGAGGACTGCCTGTCCAATCTGCGCGACCTGCTCCGGCGCCACCCCTGCAGGGGGGTGGCCATTGTGGACAACATCCTGGACATGGGTTATTTCAAGTCCCTGCTGCCGGCTTTGGCCGAGGCCGACTGGGCCCGGGAACACGTCTTTTTCTGGGAGACCAGGTCGCTTTTGACCCGGGAGCATATCAAATCGCTGCGCCGGGCCCGGGTGCACTTCATTCAGGCCGGGGTGGAGAGCCTGCACAGCGAGTGCCTGCGTGCAATGAACAAGGGCACCCAGGGTTGGCAGAACATACAGCTGTTGAAATGGTGTCTGATCCACGGAGTGCGGGTGATATGGCACATTCTTCACGGCATACCCGGCGACAAGGATGAATGGTATCTGGAGATGGCCGGCTTCATGCCGCTTTTGTATCACCTGCCCGCGCCGACCCTTTTCACTTCCATCAAAATCGACCGCTTCAGCCAATACCACCTGCGGCCGCAAGAATACGGCCTGGACCTGGAGCCGCTCAAGGACTATGAATACCTCTATCCGTTGGGGCCCGAGGCCTTGAGCGAACTGGCCAACGTCTTTGAGGACAAAAAGCAGTCCCAGTTTAAATTCAATCCCATGGCTTCTCTGTTGCACGGCCAAGGCAACGACGAGACCCGCGCGGCCTATTTATGCTGGCGCAAATTGTGGGGCCCCGGCGAAATGCCTCCCGTGCTCACCATGGAGGATTCCGGGCGGGAGCTGGCCGTGGTCGACACCCGGCCGGTGGCCAGCGCGGCGGAGCACCGGTTGCAAGGGATTCTGCGCGAGGTCCTGCTTTCTTGTGAAAATGCACCCACCCGCCAGCGGCTTTTGGAAACCATGCAAGACCGGGGGCGCTCCCGGGGCGAGGTGGATTCGGCCCTGGAGGACTTGCAGCAACGCCGCCTGATATTGCCTTTGGACGGCAGGATATTGACCCTGCCTACGGAGCCGCCCCTGGAGTCCTATCCCCAAATGACCCGGTATCCCCTGGGTATCTTTTCTTCACGGCATTACTGGCAGGCCCGCCGGGAGGCCAGCGGTGAAGAGGCCGGGGAAGGCGAATGCGCTCCAAGGGAGGTTCCTGCGGAGGCGGTCGCCTAGAGGGCCTGACACGGGACTCTTGCCTGATGAGCCCTCCAGTTTACGATCTATAGGGGCCTTCCCAAAAATATAGGGAGCCGGCCGCATGGCCGACTCCCTGTTTTTCTTTAATGGCGGAGAGGGTGGGATTCGAACCCACGTGCCCCGGTTAAGGGACAACCCGATTTCGAGTCGGGCCCGTTACGACCGGACTTCGGTACCTCTCCGCATGGTGTCCCAGGGACAAGGCCGAAGCTACCACAGGGCCTCTTGCCCCGCAAGCGCCAGCTTAGCGCCGGGCCGCGAAAAACTTTTGCAAAATGGCCGCCGCTTCCTCCGCCATGAGCCCGCCTTCAACCAGGGGCCGGTGATTAAGGCCGGCCACCTGGGCCAGGTCCAGGGCCGAGCCGTAGGCCCCGGCCTTGGGGTCGGGGGCGGCGAACACCACCCGCTCAAGCCGGGCCCAGACCACGGCGCCGGCGCACATGGGGCAGGGCTCCAGGCTCACGTACAGGGTGCAGCCGGTCAGGCGGTAGTTGCCCAGGGCCCTCGCCCCGCTCCTGAGGCAGAGAACCTCGGCGTGGGCCGTGGGGTCGCCCCGGGCAATGGGCCGGTTAAAGGCCTCGGCGATCACCTGTCCGCCCGGGCCGGTGAGCACCGCCCCCACCGGCACCTCGCCGGCCGCGGCCGCCCGCCGGGCCAGGGCCAGGGCCCGGGCCATATGCCGCCGGTCCTGGGCGCTGAAGCCGGCCCCCTGGTCGGTCAACCGGCTCACAGGTCCGAGGGCCGCACCCCGGCCGGGTAGGGGGTGCCGTCCAGGGTGACCAGGTTGTCGGCATTAATGCCCATGCGGCCCTGGGCGATCAGGTCGATGGTCTGGGGGAACACCACCCAGTCGCCGGCCTCCTTGAGCCGCTCTTGGTTGTCATCCGCCACCTGGCGCAGCCGTTGGGGATCGGCCTTGAGTTGCTCCAGGGGCGCGGGCAACTCCACCTCCAGGGCCTCGGAGACCATCAAGAGCGGCCCCGAATCCACCCCCAAGTCGGTGAACAGGGTGGAGGAGCGAATTTCATTTTGGCCGGCCAGGATGGCGTCATACACCGCGTCGTCACCCACAAAGGTGCGCGAGCCGTCGGAGCTGGTGAGCGATAAATCCGCCGGGTGCACGTTCACCGCGCCGGTGAGGGTCAAGAAGCTCATGTAGCCGCCCAGGGCGATGATGTCCACCTGGAATGCCTGGATCAGCCTGGCCGCCACCTGGTCGTACTCCCGGCGAGCGGCCATGCCCTCCTTGGTGAGTACGGTGCGTTTAAGGCCCCGGGCCTCATGAAAGCGCCGGGTGTCGTAGGCGAAGTAGGGCAGGTCGAAGCGCCGGGCGATGTCCTGGCCGCGGCACTTTTCCGTTGCGGTGTCGCTGAAGATGAAGGCCACCTCGAAGTGGGGGCTGCCCATTTCCAAGAGGGTGGTGATGTTGGTGCCCGAGCCGGACATGAAAGCGGCCACGCGCAGTTTGCGCCCGGCGGCCTGGGGGTCGAAGAGGGGGCC
>JANQFN010000096.1 GCA_028277825.1 Desulfarculaceae bacterium | reverse complement strand
CTGGGTCTGAAGATTCCGGCCACCTGCTCCCAGGTGGGTTGTCCGCTTTCCCAGACCCGCACCGCCGGCGGTCCCCGCTTTCTGGTGGTGGCCATCGAGCGCGGCGGGCAGGTGATCATCCCCCGGGGCGACGACGTGATCCTAAGCGACGACTTGGCCTATGTGGTCACCCAGGAAAATCATATCGATCAGGTGGTGGAGCATTTCGGTCTGCAGGCCCAGGCGGTGAAGAATCTGATGGTGGTGGGCGGCGGCGCCATTGGGCGCATGGTGGCCCAGGGTGCCACCGAGCTGGACATCAAGGTGCGGGTCATCGAGCGCGACCCGGAGCGTTGCGAAAAGCTGGTGGACCTTTTGGACGGCGTCACCATCTTAAACGGCGACGGCACCGACATGAGCCTCTTGGAGGAAGAAAACGTGGGCGCGGTGGATGTGTTCGCCGCGGTCACCGACGACGAGGAAGAAAACGTGCTCATCGCCCTGTTGGGCCACAAGATGGGGGCGCGGCGCACCATCGGCCGGGTGGCCCATTTGGGCTACGTACCCCTGGTCAGCTCCCTGGGCCTGGACCTGGTGGTCAGCCCCCGGTTCGCCGCGGTGGGCGCCATCCTCAGGCATCTTCGGCGGGGCAAGGTGCTCTCGGTGGCTCCGCTGAAGGACGAGAACACCGAGGTGATCGAGGTGGAGGCCCAGGAGACCTCGGCCCTGGTCAACCGCCCCCTGTCCGAGGTGAGCCTGCCCCAGGGCTCCTTGGTGGCCGCAGTGATCAAAAATGGCGAGGTGGAGATACCCACCGGCGACACCGTGGTCCAGCCCGGCGACCAGTTGGTGCTGTTCGTCACCCGGCAGGTGCTCAAAAAGGTCGAGAAGCTTTTGACCGTCAGCCTGGAGTTTTTCTAGAACAGGCGCCTTGACGCCTGCTTGATTGTTCCGGCGGCTCTTTTCGCCAGGGATGAGGAGGGGAACTTGGGTCTGGCCTACGTGCTATCGCTGGTGGGGGTCTTGGCCATGGGCATTGGCCTGACCATGCTGGCGCCCATGGCCGTGGCCCTGGTCTACGGCGAGGCGGGCTGGAGCGCCTTTTTGGGCGGCGCCTTTGTTAGCGCCGTGTTGGGCGCGGCCCTGTTTTGGCTCTTTAGGGACAAATCCCGCCGCGAATTGAACCATCGCCAGGGCATGGCCATCGTGGGCATCTCCTGGGCGGTGGCCGGCATATTGGGCGGGGTGCCCCTGTTCCTCTCCGGCGACTTCACCTGCTTTACAGACGCGGTGTTTGAGTCCGTCTCCGGCTTCACCACCACCGGGGCCAGCGTATTGACCAACGTGGAGGCCGTCCAGAAGTGCGTCCTGTTCTGGCGGGCCTTGACCCACTGGCTGGGCGGCATGGGTTTCATCGTCTTGTCGGTGGCAATCCTGCCCTTTGTGGGCGTGGGCGGCATGCAGCTTTTCAAGGCCGAGGTGCCCAGCCCCACCCCGGACCGCTTGGCTCCGCGCATCACCGACACCGCCGTGGTTTTGTGGAAGGTCTATCTGGCCATCACCGCTGCCGAGGTGCTGCTTCTGATGGCCGGCGGCCTGGACTGGTTCGATGCGGTGTGCCAATCCTTCGCCACCCTGGCCACCGGCGGCTTTTCCACCAAAAACGCCTCCATCGCCGGTTTCAACAGTTCCTACGTGGAGGTGGTGGTCACCATCTTCATGATTCTGGCCGGAGTCAACTTCACCCTGCATTTCCAGATGTTCTGGCAGCGCCACTGGAAGGCCTGGCTCAAAAACCAGGAATGGCGCTTTTACATGGTGCTGTGGTTGAGCTTCTCAGTGGTGGTGGCCCTGGGCCTGTTCTTCGCGGCGGACAAGGGCCTGTGGGATTCGGTGCGCCTGGCCGCCTTCCAGACCGCCACCATTTTGACCACCACCGGCTTTGCCACCGCTGACTACGCCCTGTGGCCGCCCTTGTGCCTGGCCATGCTGGTGGGCCTGATGTTCGTGGGTGGCTCGGCCGGCTCCACCGGCGGCGGGCCCAAGGTGATGCGGGTCATGGTGCTGTTGAAACAGGCCCGGGCCGAGTTCAAGCGCCTGGTGCACCCCCGGGTGGTGGCCCCGGTGCGCCTGGAGGGCCATTCCCTGGATCAGGGCGTGGTCAACTCGGTGTGGGGCTTCATGGGCCTGTATCTTGCCTGTTTTTTGCTGGTAGGCATGATCCTGGCCGCCCTGGACCTGGACCTGATCACCTCTTTTTCCGCCTCCATCGCCTGTCTGGGCAACATCGGCCCGGGTCTGGGTTCGGTGGGGCCGGCGGCCAACTACGCCCATCTGCCCTTGGCAGCCAAATTGGTGCTCTCCCTGGCCATGATCGTGGGCCGCCTGGAGGTCTACACGGTATTGGTGCTGTTTCTGCCCGAATTCTGGCGCGACTAACCGGCTGCGCCAGTCTGCGGCATACGGCGTTATCGGCAGCGCTCAAGCCTCGACGTAGTTTTCGCTACGCCTCCGGCTTTCGCTTGCCGAATGCCTTGTCTGCCACAGCCTGGCTGTGCCGGTTTGGACTCTCACTGCCCGTTGTCACTCCGGTACACCTCAGGGAAGAGTAACTCCAAGTCCAGATTCTCCCTTGCCGCATGGATTACTGCCTCGGCGGTGAGGTTCTCCTCCGGGCCCAGGTGGGGCAGGGTGCCCAGGTGGGGGGCGCCGGAGAACTCGGTCACCAGGGAGGGGTTGTCTGCCATTGAAGGATCATCGCCGGTCTGGGGGTCAACCGCTGAAAAAACAAATCCCAGTACTGCCAGGCCGGAGTTTCTCAGGGCCTCAATGGTGAGCAGGGTGTGGTTGATGGTGCCCAGACCGGCCCGCCCCACCACCAGCACCGGCAGGTCCAGCATCCTGGCCAGGTCCAGCAGGGTGGTGTTTGGGGTAATGGGCACCAGCAGGCCGCCCACACCCTCCACCACGGTGAAGGCGTGTGTCTCCATGGCCTGGCGGCAGCTTTCCGCCACCTGCGCCAGGTCGATCTCCACGCCTTGCAGACGGGCCGCGGGCAAGGGAGCCAGGGCCGGACCCAGGCAAACCGGCGTCAGGCTGGCGGCCGGGCCGGGCAGGCGGGCCAGGCGTTTGACCAGGGCCGCGTCCGGGCTCATTGGGCCCTGTTCCGATGGCAGGCAGCCCGAAGCCAGGGGCTTCACATAGCCGCAGTCCAAGCCTTGCTTCCTGAGTGTACTCACCAGGGCGGCGCAGACTATGGTCTTGCCCACCTCGGTGTCGGTCCCCACCACCAATACGCCCTGGCTCACAGCCCCACCTCCCGGGCGGCCTCGGCCAGGGCGCCGGCGGCCAGGTGCATGTCCTCTTCCTCGTGGGCGGCGCTCACCGCCAGGCGCAGGCGGCTGGTGCCCTCGGGGACCGTGGGCGGGCGTATGGCCGGGGCGAAGACGCCCCGCCGCAAAAGGCCCTCGCCCAAGGCCACGGCCTTATTCGCCGGCCCCACCAATATGGGGATGATAGGCCCGGCCGGGCTGAGCAGCTTGAAGCCCTGTTCTTGCAACAGCTCCCTGAGCAGGGCGGAAAGCTCATGCAGTTTCTCCCTGAGTTGGGGCAACTGGTCCACCAGCTCCAGGGCGGCCAGGGCGGCGGCGGCCTGGGCCGGCGGCGGGGCGGTGGTGTAAATGAAAGAACGGGCCCCATTGACCAGGCTCCGGGTCACCTCCCGGGCCCCGGCCATGAAGCCGCCCAACCCGCCCAGGGCCTTGGAAAAGGTGCCGATCATCACCACCTCCGGCGTGGGCTCCAAGCCGAAGTGATCCAGGCTGCCCCGGCCGCGCGGACCCCAGACGCCGGTGGCGTGGGCGTCGTCGATGACCAACAGGGCCTGGTTTTCCCGGGCGGCTTCGCGCAAGCCGGGCAGGGGGGCCAGGTCGCCGTCCATGGAAAACACCCCGTCGGTCAGCAGAAGCTTCATGGCGCCGGCCGGCGCCCCGGCCAGCAGGCGGGCGGCTTCGGCCACCTCACCGTGGGGATAGATCTTTACCTCAGCCTTGCTCAGGCGGCAGGCGTCGATCAGGCTGGCGTGGTTCAACTCGTCGCTGACGATCACATCGCCCGGCCCGGCCAGGGTGGCTACCACCCCCAGGTTGGCCATGTAGCCGGTGGCAAAAAACAGGGCGCTTTCGGTCTCCTTGAATTGGGCGATGCTGTCTTCCAGGTCCACATGGCATTGCAAGGTGCCGGAGATGAGCCGGCTGGCCCCGGAGCCGGTGCCGCAGCCCAGGCTGGCCTCGGCCGCGGCCCGGGCCAATCTGGGATGGGTGCTCAGGCCCAAGTAATCGTTGCTGGCCAAGAGCAGGCACTTCCCGCCGGTCACCTCCACCCAGCGGCCGCTGGTCTGGCCCATGGAGCGCAGGCTGCGGCCCAGGCCCAACTCTTCATGCCGGGCCGCTCGCTGAGACAGGATATTGAGAGCCGCGGGCCGGCTCACGGGCCGCCCTCGGTTACCTGTCTGATGGCGCGCTCCATCGTACTGAGCAGGTGGTCGATCTCCTCCAGGCTGCTGGACAGGGGAGGCATCAAGACGATGGTGTCGCCCAGGGGCCGGATGATCACCCCGTGCTCCCGGGCGGCCATGATCACCTGGTGGCCCATGCGCAGGCCGGGCTCATAGGGAGTGCCGTTTTTTTTGTCAGCAACCAGCTCGATACCCGCCATCAGGCCCTGCTGGCGCACCTGGATCACGTGCTCCATCTCGGCGATATGGGACAGGCCGAAACGCAGCTTGCCGATGGCCAGGGCGCTGCCCGCCACCACCTGGTTGGTTTTCATCAAATCCAGGTTGGCCAAGGCCGCTGCGCAAGCCAGGGGATTGCCGGTGTAGGTGTGGCCGTGGAAAAAGGTTTTGAATTCATCGAACTCGCCCAAGAAGGCTTCGAATATCTTTTGGCTGGCCAGGGTGGCGGCCAGGGGCAGCACCCCGCCGGTGAGGCCTTTGCCCAGGGCCATGAGGTCGGGCTGGACATCCTCCAGCTCACAAGCGAACATCTTGCCGGTGCGGCCGAAACCGGTGGCCACCTCGTCGGCGATGAACAACACGTCGTTTTCGCGGCAGATGTCGGCCAGGCGGGTCAGATAGCCCTCGGGCTGCACGATGATGCCGTCCGCACCCTGCACCCGGGGCTCCACGATCAGGGCGGCGATTTGCTCACCGCGTTCTCTTAAAATCGAGCCCAGGACCTGGGCGCAGGCCAGATCACAGTAGGGATAGCTCAGTTCCAGACGGCAGCGCAGGCAGTGGGGCTGGGGCAGGCGGTACACCGGAAACAACAGCGGCCCGTACACCTCATGGAACAGCTCCATGCCGCCCACGCTCACCGCGCCGATGGTGTCGCCGTGGTAGGCGCCCTCCAGGGAGACGAAGCCGGTTTTTTCAGGCTGGCCGGCTTGCTGCCAGTACTGAAAGGCGATCTTCAGGGCGATCTCCACCGCGGTGGAGCCGGACTCGGAATAAAACACCTTATCCAGGCCAGCGGGTGTGATCCGGACCAACTCGGCGGCCAGCCGGGCTGCTCCCGGGTGGGTGAGGCCCAACAGGGTGGAGTGGTCCAGTTTGGCAAGCTGTTCCCTGATGGCCCGATTGATATCTGGGTGGTTGTGGCCGTGCACCGTGACCCACAGGGAACTGACCCCGTCGAAGTAGCGCTGGCCCTCGCTGTCGATGAGCCAGTTGCCCTCGGCCCGTTCGATGACCAGAGGCGGCTCACCCGGCCACAGCTTCATCTGGGTGAAGGGATGCCACAGGTGGGCCAGGTCCTGGCCGATGATCTCTTCAGTTGTGGGCATGCTAACTATCCTGCGGCCACCGTGGGTGCCAGGTTCAGGCCCAGGGAGTGCAGGTCCTCCAGGTCCTCGGACACCTGCCTGCCCTCGGTGGTGAGGTAATCGCCCACCATGGTGGCGCTGGCCCCGGCCAGATACATCATGGGCGCCAGGCGTCCCAATATCTGCTCACGGCCGCCGCAGGTTCTCAGATGCGCCCGGGGCGTGAACAGCTTGAAAACCGCCACCGCGGCCAGGGCCTGCAGAGGGGTCAGGGTGTTGATGCCGGCCAGGGGGGTGCCCTTGATGGGGTTGAGGAAATTCAGCGGCAGGCTGTCGGGCTCCAGCTCGGCGATGGCCTGGGCCAACTCCACCCGCTCACGCGGCGATTCGCCCAGGCCCACGATGCCGCCGCAGCAGATCTCAAAACCGGCCTCGCGCGCGGTCTGCACGGTCTCGATGCGATCTTCAAAGCTGTGGGTGGTGCAGATGCGAGCGAAGTGAGTGGGCCCGGCCTCCAGGTTGTGGTGATAGCGCCTCAGGCCGGCATCAGCCAGGCGGCGGGCCTGCTCCGGGGCCAGGAGCCCCAGGCTGGCGCAGGGCGAGACCGCTCCTTCATCGGCCATGCGCTCTACCGCGCGGCAGATCTCGTCCAGCTCGCGACCCTCCGGGCAGGCCTTGCCCGAGGTGACGATGCCGAAGCGCTGCGCCCCGGCCCGGCCGGCGGCCCGGGAGCGCCTGACGATCTCGTCCGCGTCCAGAAGGGGATAGACCTCGGCCTGGGTCTGGTGGTGGGCGCTCTGGGCGCAAAAGGCGCAGTTCTCGCTACAGCGGCCCGAGCGGGCGTTGACTATGGCGCAGAACTCCACCTCCTGGCTCTGGTGGGTCTGGCGCAGAAGGCTGCCCGCCTCCATCAGGGCGGCCAGCTGGTCCAAACCGCTGGGCTCGATCCACTGGGCGGCCAGATCGGGGTCCGGCCTTTGGCCTTTAAGGGCCGCATCAGCGGCCTGTCTGATTTGCTGGGTCATGGCTGAATCCTTATTGTCAACCAAATTTAAAAAGTGGTTGACAATTTATCAGCCCGGGGCGCAACTGGCAAGCCGGTTTTTGACTAAGGGATTGGATGATGGGCCGCCGGGCGGCGGCTGGGGCTGGGCTATTTTTCCCAGGCCAGCAGGCTCACGTCGCCGTGGTGGATGGTGATGATATCACCGGATTTGTCTTCCAGCAACAGAGCGCCGTCCGGGGCGAAGCCCCGGGCCAGGCCCTCGCGGACCTGTTCGCCTTCGCGCACCGTCACCTTGAGGCCCAACAGCAGCGAGCGCCGTTCGTACTCGGTCCTGAGTTCCTGGTGCAGCCCGGCGATGAATTGATCATAGAGCAGGGTGGCTTCTTCCAGGATGTGGGCCAAAAGCGGCGCCCGGTCCCAGGAGTGGCCGCTGGCCGCCTTGAGGGAGTTGGCCGCTTGGTCCAGATCGGCCAAGTGGGACTGTTCGACATTGACGTTGAGCCCCACCCCCACCACCACGTGGTCCACGGTTTCGGCCCGGCTGGTGAACTCGGTGAGGATGCCGGCCAGCTTCTTGCCCTCCAGGTAAACGTCGTTGGGCCATTTGATGGCCGGTTGCAGGCCGCAGTGCTCCTCCAGGGCGCGGCACAGAGCCAGGCTGATCAGGTTGTTCAGCCCGAACACCCGGCCCAGACTGAGCCGGGGGCGCAGGATCAGAGAAAAAAGCAGGCAGGTCTGGGGCGGGGCCAGCCAGCGGCGTTCAAGGCGGCCGCGGCCGGCGCTCTGGTGCTCGGCCACCAGGCAGGCGCCGTGTGGCGCCCCGGTCTCGGCCCGGCGCCGGGCCTCTAGGTTGGTGCTGTCTAGCTGGTCAAAGTGATACAGAGGGCGTCCCAGGGAGTCCGGCCCCAGGCGGGCCTCCACCCGGGCGGGCAAGACCAGATGCGGCTCGCTGACCAGGCAATAGCCCCGGCGCGGGGCGGCCTCGATTTCAAAGCCCTGGGCCCTCAGCCCGCCCACCGTCTTGGCCACCGCCGCCCGGGTGCAGCCTAAGAGCCCGGCCATCTCCTGGCCCGAGCGGTGGCCGCTGCCCTCCAGGAGCAGGCCCAGCACCTTGGCCGGAAGTTGCGAGCCAGCCACCTCAGTCCAGCTCCGCCAGGGCGTCCAAGACCGCCTGGTTGAAACCGGCCGGGCCGGCCTGGGGTTGCTTTATTAGACCAGGCAGGTCCAGAGGTGCGTGAGTGCCGTCGGGCCGGGCCACCAGCACCGGCCGCTCCACCGCCTGGAGCATGGCCAGGTCATTGGGCGCGTCGCCCAGGGCCATGGTGCTGATCTCCGAGTCGTGTTTGGCCAGGAGTATGGTCAACAAGCGCACCGCCTTGCCCTTGTCGCCGCCGCCCAAAAGGTGCCAGAAGCGGCCGCCCCTGGTGACCTGCAGGCCGGCTTCGGTGGCGGCGGTCACAAAGGCCTCGCCCCAGGAATCATCGGGCAAGAGCACCGGCTCGTTGAACTCGCGCTGCCGGGCCAGGGCGGCTTGCTCCGGGGGCAGGCCGGTGAGTTTGGCCACCTGGGCGTCGCTCAGGTCGCCGAAACCCTTGGCGTCAAATCGATTCTTGAAAGTGGCGAAGCGCCGGCGCACTTCCTGGATGGGCAGGCCGATCTCCAGCACCCGCCAGCCCGCGCCGGCCTCTAGCCATTCCTCGCCCCGGCACAGGCTGCCGCCTTCCCGGGCGAAGATACCACCACCGTTCTCAGAAATAAAAGGGGCTTCCAGGCCCAGTTCACGATGCAGGGGAATCAGCTCGGCCCGGGTCTTGGATGAGCACAGCACCAGGGGAACACCCCGGCGCTTCAGCGCGTCCAGGGCCGGCCGGGCGGCTGCATGGGAATAGTTGTGGTGGTCTAACAGGGTGCCGTCCAGATCGCTGAAGACCACCAGGGACAAGGTTTATTTCTCCGGGAAGAGGTACTCGTTGACCAGCTTCATGGCGCAGTAGGAGCCGCACATGGTGCAGACCTCTTCCACCTCGGGCCGGCTGCCTTCGCGCATGGCCCGGGCGGTTTTGGGGTCCAAGCACAGGCTGAGCATTGAATCCCAGTCCATAGCTTTGCGCGCTTCGGCCATGGCCCGGTCGCGGGCGATGGCCTGGGGGTTGCCCCGGGCGATGTCAGCCGCGTGCGCCGCGATGCGGGTGGTGACCACGCCTTCGTATACG
>JANQFN010000065.1 GCA_028277825.1 Desulfarculaceae bacterium | reverse complement strand
CGCTTGGCTGGCGCAGCCGGACGACCGGCCTTCGTGAAATATCCGGGCTAGCCCCCGGACGCGGGATGCAAAAAGGCCCCGCCGCTTGGCGGGGCCTTGCTTTTGGTCCGTGGCTGTATCAGCTCTGCTTATTCTTACGCCGCCGGCGCAGGATGCCGCCGGTGGTGGCCAGGGCCGAGGCCAACAGCAGCATGGTGCCCGGCTCGGGCACCCCCCCGCTGGAACCGGTGCCCATGATCAAATCCTGGCGGTCGTCCTGGTCGTTGATCTGGAAATCAATGGCGCCGGAGAGGGACACATTGCCGTTGTTGGCGGTCTTGTGTTCGCTCAGGGCCACCAGGTAGGTGCCGGCCAGGGCGGCATTGGCGCTGCTGCCCACCCGGAAGCGGCTGCCCGAGTCGGTCAAGTCTCCGGCCGAGTAGGTGGTGGCGTGGTCCAAGGTGACCTCCCAGATGGCGAACTGCACCGCCTGGATGGCGTTTTTAACCGCCGCGGAGTCATAATCCACGGAACCGGGATTGTCCAGCCAGGTTACGCCGGGCGCGAAATTCTCCATCAGCCAGGCGGCTTCCTTCCAGTCGAACTGCAAGGGCGCCGGATTCACCTCCGGACCGGTCCAGGAGTTGGGGTCGCCCGGGGAGATGGGATTTCTGAAGCTCTGCACCGGGTCCAGGCAGTAGCCGAACCACACCGCGTTTTGGTATTGGCTGGGGGTGTAGAATTCAGCGGTAACCGAGCTTTTCTGAACTCCGTCCACCCAAAAGGTGGAGCTTTTGCGGCCGTGGGTGGACACGCTCATGGGGTCGGCCTGTGCCCAAGTGGCCAAGAGGCAGATAAAAAGTGCGGCCAGGCTTGCCGCCAACAATCTCGGGCCAGCACCAAAAACGGGCTTTTTCATCCTTACACCCCCTGATCGATCAAACCTCAGCCCTCAGCGCGGGCTGCTGTCGTCTGAAATCGAGTTTTTCCTAAACGTATGACCACTATTTTACGGACGATGATTGAAATTGCAAGCGATTTTAGACAGATAATAACGTTTCTCAACAACGAGGGGTTTTGAACCCCCATACGGGGGTTCATTCCCCGCGGCTTGCCGCGTTATAAAGCTGAAATTTTCCTCTTGATACCCCGCTGCTTGCGGCGGGGTTGCTCA
>JANQFN010000623.1 GCA_028277825.1 Desulfarculaceae bacterium | reverse complement strand
CACTTCGATGCCCTTGGGCGCGCCGGTGGTGCCCGAGGTGAAGATGATCACCCCGGCGTTGTCGCCCTTAAGAGGTGTGGGTGTAAACTGGGTGCCTGCACTCTCAGACAATTTTTCGGCAATGGTCGGCACGCCGGCAGGGTGGTTCGAGGCCTGTTGTTTGCGGGCGATAACGAAGTCCGGATACAGGCCGCCCAGGCCGAAGCGTTCCTCAGCCTCAAGCACCGCTTCTAAAAAGGTCCGCTCGCTTTTGGGTTGGGCGAACTCGTCCACGAACAAGGCCACGAGGTCCATCTTGGCGATATCCGTGGCCAGCTTCTGGCCCTTTTGGGCGTTGTTGATGCCCACCAGGGTGGAGTTGGTCATGGCGCAGCCGCCCAAGAGATACACCACCTCGGGGGTATTTTGCATGTAGAAGCCTACGTGAAAGCGTGGGCTGTCCTGCTTGCCCTTTTCACCTTTGATGGCCTGGATCATGCGGCCGTAAGCCAGAGAGGCTTCATAGAAACGGGCATAGGTGACTTGCCGCATTTCGCCGTCCGGGCCGCGGTGCATCAGAAAGACGCGTTCGCGGGTTTCGGGGTCAGTGCCGTGGCGCCCTATTACCTGAGCTAAATTCAAGCCTTTGAGCTTGTCCAGGGACATAATGCTACAAGTTCCTTTTCGTCTGCAGGGCCGGCAAATGTTAACATGCTTTTGCCCCCAGGGCAGAGAAGCTTTACCCCCGCGGCTTGACAACCCGGGCCTGGGAAAACATGCTGAAGGCTTGACAGGGTAGGGCATGAAGCAAGACAGCGCTAAAACTCCGGCGCCCTGGCGCGCCAAACTGCACGAGGTCATCTTCGAGGCCGACACCCCGGCGGGAAAGGCCTTTGACCTGGCCCTGCTGGGCGTGATCCTCTTAAGCGTGGCCGCGGTGCTCCTGGAATCGGTGACCTCCATCCGCGAAGCCTATGGCCCCGAACTCAGGGCCCTGGAATGGATCATCACCATCCTGTTCAGCATCGAATACGCCCTGCGCCTGATCTGCGTGGGGCGCCCCCTGCGCTACGCCTTGAGCTTCTACGGCCTGGTGGACCTGACCGCCATCCTGCCCACCTATCTGAGCCTGTTCGTCGGCGGCGCCCACTCCCTGGTGGTGATCCGGGCGCTGAGGCTGCTTAGGGTCTTCAGGATATTGAAGCTGGGACACTTTGTAAGCGAGGCCAGCATGCTGGGCCAGGCGCTGAGGGCCAGCCGGCGCAAGATCCTGGTGTTTTTGGGGACCGTGGCAACCCTGGTGCTGATCATCGGCTCTTTGATGTATCTCATCGAGGGTGAGGAAAACGGCTTCACCTCCATCCCTCAGTCCATTTACTGGGCCATCGTGACCCTGACCACGGTGGGCTACGGCGATATCGCGCCTCAGACTTTCCTCGGCAAGGCCCTGGCCTCGCTGGTCATGGTCACCGGCTACGCCATCATCGCGGTACCCACCGGCATCGTCACCGTGGAATTGGGCAGGATCTCGGGCGCCAGGGAAATCAGCACTAAGGCCTGTACCCAGTGCGGGTTGGAGGGGCACGATCCAGATGCGGTGCATTGTAAGTATTGTGGGGCGGAACTTTAGCGGGAATATTCTTTGACCCCATACGGGGGTTCATTCCCCGCGGCCTGCCGCGCTATAAAGCTGGAATTTTCCTCTTGATACTCCGCTGCTTGCGGCGGGATTGTTCATCAATTCAGCGGCGCGGCTTATGGAGGCGGGCCGCCGGCCTTAAAACGCGCCAGCCGCAATTGCCGGACTACCTCTTTGGCGTTTTTTTCTTTCTGCAGAACCTCCTCTACAATTTTCCATTGTACGGGCCAGGCCCTAAAAAATAATTGACAGCATACTGTCATATTGTTAGCATGCTGTCATGAATGAACGAGGAACAAATTCCCGAACCGCTGCCGCCGAGGCCTTTACCCAGTTGATTTTGGAGACCTTCCGATTCAACGGACGTCTGTTGGCTAGGGGAGATCAACTGACCAAAGAGTTTGACCTCTCCAGTGCCCTCTGGCAGGTGCTGGGGGCGATAGATGAAGAGCCTTTGCCCGTGGCTCAAATCGCCCGCAATATGGGTCTGACCAGACAGAGCGTCCGCCGCACGGTCCACGTATTGCGGGAAAGGGGGTTTGTCGAATTTCGCGAAAATCCAAACCACCTGCGCGCAAAACTGGTGGTTCTGACCAAGCAGGGACGCAAGGTCCTCGACGAGGTTACCCAGGTTCAAATCGATTGGGCCAACAAAATTAGCGAAGATTTAAGCGCCCCGCAAATAAACGCCGCCATAGAAATAATCAAAACCCTTTGTGAACGTCTTTAGATTTTGTCTGCGTAAAGGAGGACACCATGGACGATAATATTTTAAAATTATTGCCTGATTTTCTATCCGTGCTGGGTGAAGATGAAGTGCCCCTGGGTCTTTTTTACACAAACCAAAGACCAGCCGAGGGTTTTTCACCCCAGCCCGCTGACCTCCCGACCCGGGAAAAAGAGATAAAGAACCAAATTGACTGGCAAGCCGTATTCAAGGATTTTTCCTGCGCCATCGGCCACATCTGGCGCGCGCGCAAAAAGAAAACAGCCGCCTTTTTTTCGGCCGAGCAATTTGGCTGTCCGGGAGCCGCATTTTGGCTGGGATTCAACAAACCGCAGACTGAAACGCTTATCAATTATGTCTCCACGGGAATTCCCAATTGGACGGAAGGGGAACGCTATTGCGCCTCACCGGATGCCTTGAGAGAGATTTTTGAATACGCCGACCCAAGGCCGGCGCCAAAAAAATTCTGCGTGGTTAAACCGTTAAGTCTTTTTAGGGAAAACGAAGAACCAGAAGTGGTCATCTTTTTCTCCAGACCGGAATCCCTGTGCGGGCTTCATCAACTGGCGGCCTTTGTGACCAATGACCCCGAAGCGGTGGTGTCTCCCTGGAGCGCCGGCTGCGGCAGCCTGGCGATTTGGCCGCTGCATCATATGACGCGAGGCAAAAACAAGGCCGTGCTCGGCGGCTGGGACCCTTCGGCGAGGCAATTCTACAAAACCGACGAACTTTCGTTCACGATCCCATTGCAGATGTTCAAAGACATGCTCAATGGTTACCCTGAATCCTTTTTGTATGCCAAGGACTGGAAAACGGTTCAGAAAAAGATCGCGCGGAGTAAAAAGGCTTGGGGTGAAACCGCGTAGGTCCAATGAAAAGGAGCACAAGTGATGTCAAAAGTCATCCTGATCAACCCTTTCGCGGTTCCCGCTGGCAAAGAGGAAGCGTGCCTGGCTTTTTGGGAACAAGCCGCCGAATTCATGAGGCGCCAGCCGGGATACATTTCAACCAGGCTACATGAAGCCCTCTCCCCCCAGGCAAAATTCCATTTCATCAATGTTGCCCAGTGGGAATCGGCCGAACACTTTCAAACCGCCGTGGACAGCGAGAGGTTTAAAGAGCTGACCGCACCCTATATGGAATTATTCCCACACTTCCCTGGATTGTATAAAGTGGTCAGGACCTGAGCTTGCCTGGCGATTGCCAATTAGGGGGTGCGATGAAGAGAAATCTTCATCGTATTGCCGCTATGGTCGCGACCTTAACCTTGGCAGGTTTTTTGATCTCAACAATGATCATTGAGATATTTGGGTCGCAGCAGGCAATCGCGACGCTTAAATGCTTAATTGTGATTCCAGGACTGCTGATTTTTATTCCCGCCCTTGCCATCACAAAGGGCACGGGATTTGCTCTCGCCAAATCCCGCAAAGGGCGTTTGCTGCAGAACAAGAAAAGGCGAATGCCGCTAATTGGCTTAGGCAGTATTTTTATTTTGGCGCCAACGGCTGTTTTGCTTGCCAAGTGGGCTTCCGCCGGTTCGCTGCCCACAAAATTTTATATCCTGCAAGTATTCGAGATTATTGTGGTGGCGACTAATTTATCATTAATGAGTTTGAGTCTG
>JANQFN010000612.1 GCA_028277825.1 Desulfarculaceae bacterium | reverse complement strand
CTGGACACCCCGGCCGCTCAAAAACGGTTGGCCAAGCGCTGGCCCCAAAAGCGGCGTGCCCAGATCGACACCCCCAAGACCCAGGCCCGCTTGCAATGGCGCGCCAAATGGGCCAAAAAGGAGTTGGCCGCCCTGTTGCGCCTGGCCCAGCGTCAAAAGGCCTCACCCTGGGATTTCAAGGGCTCGCCAGCCGGGGCCCTGGGCATGGCCCAGTTCATGCCCACCTCCATTGAGCATTACGGCGTGGACGGCGACAACGACGGCCGCCTAGACCTGTTCCAGCCGGTGGATGCCATGCACTCGGTGGCCAACTATTTAAAAAAGAACGGCTGGCGGCCCAATCTCAGCCCCAACCAGCAGACCAAAGTGATCCTCACCTACAACCGCAGCACACCCTACGCCCGGACCGTCCTGGAACTGTCCCGGAGATTGTCTTGAGTCCCGCCGGGGTCATAGCCCAGGTATGGCCCAATGCCGAGGCCCTGCGCGCCGAACAACGCCGCCGGACCCGGGACAGCCCGGGCGGGCTGCTCCTGGGCGGCAGCCAACTTTTCACCTTTGGCGGGGTCAACGGCCTGTTGTCCCGCCTGTGGGGCCAGCTGCCCTCTGAACAACGCCAGGGGCAGGTTCTGGCCGAAATGGCCGGGCCTTTGTTGGTGCAAAATATCTTGGACGCAAAGGCTTTTGAACAGCCTCTGCTTGCCGGCCTGGGCCGGGGGCGACGCTTTCCCCACCGTTTGTGGCGCCTGCTGGTGGGGTTGCGCTCGGCGGGGCTGACGCCCAGCGACCTCCAGGACCTTGAGGGCCCGGGCCAACAGCGCCGTCAGGCCCTGGCCCGGCTCCTGACGGATTATACCGAGGGTTTGAGCAGCCTCGGCCTCTGGGACGAGGCCGACCAACTGGCCGCGCTGGAGAGCCACCTGGCCCTGGGGAAGGCCTTGCCCGTCATGGCCAGTTGGAGCGGGTTGCGGGTCAAACAGGCCCTGTGGCTCAGGCCGGCTGATTTGCGCCTTTTGCGCGCCCTGGCCCGGCAGGTGTCAGTGGAGGTGGAGTTCGCTCTGACTCCGCCGGTGGGGGCCGGGCAGGGGGTTTTCAACTTGTTGGAAGTCACCGCCCGGGCCCTGGAGTCAGATCCCGCTCAGCAGGTGGCGGTCTCTTGGCGCGACCTGGAGACAGAGGGCGGGCCCCTGGCGAAACTGTCCTTGCTGGAATGGTCGCCCCAGGCTTCATACCGCCCCAGCGGCGAGGAGCCCCTGGAACTTTTGCGTTGCGCCGGCCGCTATGCCGAGGTGGAGGCCCTGCTGCGCCGGGCCCAGGATCTGATCGAAGATGGCGTGGCGCCCCATGACATCGCCCTGGTGTTTCCCAACTTGCAATTATACGGACAGATGGCCGGCGACGTGGCCGGCCGTCTGGGATTGCCCCTGAGCTTCCGGCGCGCCGATCCCCTGGCCAGCGCGCCCCTGGTGCAGGACTTCGCCGGCCTCTTGGCCTTGCCCCGTCTGGGCTATCCCCGCCAGGAACTGGCCCGGGTGTGGGACTCGCCCTATTTGGGGCCCGCCCTGGCCCGGCTGCTGGAGGTGTCCTTGCCCCGCCGGGCTGGCGCGCAACTGGCCCGGGCCGGCTACGTGGATGCCCGCGAGACCCCGGTGAGCGACTGGCTGGCCCGGCAGGAAGGGGGCGGTGGCGAGATCGCCTCCCTCAGGGAGCTAGCCCGCAGCTGCAGGGCCTTGACCGCTTGGCTGGCGCCCCTGGATTCAGCTCAGACCCTGGCGGAGTACGCCGGCCGGGTGGAGCGCATGCTGGAGCGCCTGGCCCTGACCGATTTCCTGCGCCATGGGCTAGACCCGGGCCCTTGGCCGGCCCAGGTGCTGGCCCGGGACCTCAACTCGCTGGAGGGACTCAAAGGCTCCCTGGCCCAGGTGTCTGCCGCCGCCGGGCAGATCGGAGGCCAGGCCAGGCTCAACCCCGGACGCCTGCAAGGCTTATTGCTGGACGCCTGGCAGCAGAGCGAAATCAATGATCCGGTCGGGGTGCGCGGCGGCATCAAGGTGCTGCGCCTGGAAGATGCTCAAGGCCATGCGCCTCAGTTCCTTTTAGCCGGTGGCCTGAGCCAGGAGGAGTTCCCCCAAAAACCCCAGGACCTGCACCTGCTCAGCAGCAACGAACGCATCGCCTTGGGCCGGCGGGTGGGCCTGCCGGTATGGCGCACCGAGGAAGAGGAATACGGCGGGCAGACGCTGCGCCTGCTGTTGCTTTTGGCTTCGGCCGGCCACGGAGCCGCGCTGTCCTGCCCGGCTTCCAATCCCAGCGGCGCGCCCAGCCAACCCAGTCTCCTGCTCAGCCGCCTGGCCGCAGCCCTGGGCCAAACAGAGCAACTGGCCCAGCCCCAGGGCTCGCTTTATGGCGAGCTGCCGGATCTGGAGGAATGCCGCGATGCCGCTTCTCTCTGGGGCGGCCTGGCCCGCACTCTGCTCAGGTCGGGTGCAAACAGCGATCCCCAGGCCGGGTTGGCCCAGGGAGCGCTGTCAATCCTGTGCTCTGATCACGCCCTGGCCCGGAACTGGCAAGACCTGGCCGGCCGCTCCCAGATGGAAGAGCAGCGCCTGCGCCTGGAGGCTTTGCCCGCCCAAGAGCGTCTCGAAGAGGCAGGCCCCTTTGACGGTTTGCTCAGCAAGGGGCCCTGCCTGGAATTGTTGGCTGACATCCTGGCCGCGCCCCGAATGCGGCGTTTGTCGCCCTCCAGCCTGGAGGCCTATGCTGCCTGCCCCATGTCCTGGTTTTTGAATAAGCTCCTGGGACTAAGGGAGCCCTTGGCCCCGGATTGGGACCTGGAGCGCCGCGAGGAGGGCAGGTGGGTGCACCGGGTGCTGGCCGCCTTCTTCAAGCCAGATGAGTTCGACCCCGCCTGGGACCAGGAGCAAATGCAGGAGCGCTTGGCCCGCTGCCTGGCCCGCGAGGGCAGAAAAACGCCAGGGCACCAGGTGGTGCGCCGGGCCCGGGAAAGGGTGCTGTCCTTTGGCCTGGCCAGGGTGGTGGCCCGGGAGATGACCGACATGGCCGGCCTGAGGCCCAGCCGGGTGGAGAGCGACTTCGGCGGCGAAGAGAACGGCCTGGAGGTGCCCTTGCCGGGTCAGGCGCCGCTGGTGCTGCACGGCATACTGGACCGTTTGGACCAGAGACCCGGCCAGTTGCGGGTAGTGGATTACAAGCACTCCAATTCCGCCTCAGCCATCAGCGGTCCCCTGAAAGAGGCGGACCTGGGGGTCAGCGGCTTTCAAATGCCGGTGTACTTGGCCGGAGCGCGGGAGTTTTTCGGAGAACCGCGCGACGCCATGCAGGCCCGGCTGGTGCCCACCCGCCGGCCCGAGTTCAAGGTCAGGACCCGGGACTGGCCCGGAGATGATCCCTTTTTTGGCAAAGACCAGGGCCTACGGCAGGACATGGCTGAACGAGGCCAAGCCAACCTCTACAATGGTCTGGTTAGCCTGTGGCAACGCCTGAGCCAAGGGCAGTTCCTGGCCCAGCCATCTGCGGAAGCCTGCGGTTTTTGTCCCCTGTCCGGGGTGTGCCGCAGCCGGGAGAATCCGGCCGCGCGGGGAGGCGGGGCATGAGCCTGCTAGTGGCCAATCTGTGCCTCACTGCCGGGGCGGGCGCGGGCAAGACCACCCGCCTGGTTCAGACCTATGCTCAATTGCTGGACCAGGGCCTGGGCAAGGGCCCGTTGCAGCCCAGTCAGATCGTGGCCATCACCTTCACTGAAAAGGCCGCGGCCGAGATGAAGAGCCGCATCGTGGCCGAAATGGGCGGACAATACAGCCGGGCCGCGGAACTGGCCTGGGCGCCGATCAGCACCATCCACGGTTTCTGCGCCCAGCTTCTCAGAGAATACGGCGTGGCCCTGGGCCTGGACCCTGACTTCGCGGTGGCCGACGAGGAGCAATTCGCCGAAGTCCTGGAGGAAACGGTCCAGGAGCTTCTGCGCTCCGGGCTCCAGGACAAGGACCCCCGCCTGATCCGCCTGCTGGCACATTATTATCTGGGCGGCCGGGGCGGGCTGAGCGAGCATTTGATCTGGCTACAGCACAAGCTGTCCACCAGGGGCATCACCGCGGAGCGGGCGCGGGCGGCCACGGTCAAGGCCCATGAAGAGGAGTTGGCCAAGGGGACTCAGTTGGCAGCCGAACTGGCGGCCACGGTGGAGGAGATCGCCGCGCTGTATGCCAGTACTCCCGGCCTGAGCAGCTCCCCGGCCAAGTATGTGGCCAAGATCGGGGCCCTGCTGGAACAGTGGCCCGCGTTGGAGGCATCCCTGCGGAAAAACCCCCTTGACACCAGCCAACTCCAGCAACTCAAGCAACTGTTCTCCGGCTCGGCCTGGGGCAAGTCCTTCAACCCCTTGCGCCAACAGATGGCGGCATGTGTGGAACAGCTTCTTTCCTTGCCCGCTCTTGACGCCTCCGCCGTGGTGGCCCAGGACCTCCTGGCCCTGGCCGGGGACCTGGAGGCAGCCGTGCAGCGCGAGCTCAGACGGCGTTCAGTGTTGGATTTTGACAGCCTTTTGTTGAAGGCGCGGGATTTACTGGCCCAGCACCCGGGCGTCCTGGCCCAGCTCCGCAGGCGCTGGCAAGTGCTCTTGGTGGATGAATACCAGGACGTCAATCCGGTGCAGGGTGAGTTGGTGTCTCTGTTGGCCGGCCTGGGCGCTGAGGCAAAGGGGCTGCCCGAACCGCCCCGGCTCATGGTGGTGGGCGACCGCAAGCAGTCCATCTATGCTTTTCGCGGCGCGGCGGTGGGCGTGTTCAGCGGCACCATGCACGAGTTTGAGGCCGGCCGGGGCCTGGTGGAGGCGCTGCCATACAACTATCGTTCCCATCCCGCACTGGTGGATTTCTTCAACCACCTGTTCGGGCAGGTGTTCGTGTTGGGAGACAATGCCGCCCACGCACCCGAATCATGGCTGAGCTTCCGGCCTGACGACCAGCAACAGAGCGGCGGCGACAAATCCGGCTCACCCGGCGAGACCGTGGTCAGCGTGCTGGACTGCCGGGGATTGGCTGAGGCGGATTTGCCCCTGGCCGCCTGGCGTCACCAGGAGGCCACGGCCCTGGCCGTTTGGCTCAAGCGCGTCTTGCATGACGGCCAATTCCGGCCTGGCGAGGTGGCTCTCCTGTTTCGGCGGCTGACCTCGGTGGGCATCTACGAACAAGCCCTACGCCAAGCGGGTGTGGAGTCCTACACTGTGAAGGGTCGGGGATTCTATGACTGCCCGGAGATAAGCGACCTGTCCCAGGCCCTGGTGGCCCTGCTGGACCCGCACAATGAAATCGCCTTGGCCGGGCTGTTGCGCTCGCCCCTGGTGGGTCTGAGCGACGAAAGTCTTTTGGCCCTGTGTC
>JANQFN010000589.1 GCA_028277825.1 Desulfarculaceae bacterium | reverse complement strand
GAGGGGCGGCTGGCTCACCCTGGACGACATGGGCTACCTCGACCAGGAAGGCTTCCTCTACGTGGTGGACCGCAAGAAGGACATGATCATCAGCGGCGGAGAGAACATCTACCCCCGCGAGATCGAGGAAGTGCTCATGTCTCACCCCCGGGTGGCTGAAGCGGCGGTGATCGGGGTGCCCGACGATCATTGGGGGGAGGTGGTCAAGGCGGTGGTGGTCTTGAAAAACGGTCAGTCCCTCACGGCCCAAGAGCTTAAAGACTATGCCGCCGGCCGCCTGGCCGGCTATCTCAAGCCGCGCCTTTGGGAAATCGTGGACCAGTTGCCCAAAAGCCCGGTGGGCAAGGTGCTGCGGCGCAAGCTGCGCGACAGTCACCGCGGGGACGCCGGAAACCCGGCGTGAGCCACTCTCCGGGGGGACATGACCACGGCGGACCTCGTCTGGATTGGGCGCCGCCGGTGGCGCAGTTGCCTCCCGCCCAGGGCGGGCCCTACTCCCCGGCCGACCTGGATGACCTGGCCCGGCAGGCGGGGACCCGCTACTTGTTGGCCGCCAGAGAACATGTTTCCCTGGATCGGAAAGACGATGCTCGTCCGGAATATGATTTGGGCCTTTCCTGGGAGTTGGCCGAGGCGCCGGGCCAAGCGGAATTTGCCGCCGCCCGCCGCGGCGGGGTCAGGCTGATCAATTGGTTGGCCGGCCGATCCTCCGGCGTGCCTCTGGAAAAAAAGAGGCTTATGCCCATCTTGCGCGCCGCGGCCAAAGCGGGCCTGTGGAACCACCTGCAGCTACCAGCTGATGCCTCCGCCCGGGAAGTGTTGATACGCCTCAACGCCGACCACCCCCGCGTGGCCCATTCCCTGGCCGGCATGCCCCGGCTGACGCCGCCTCCACCCGGGGGATTCGCGCCCCTGCCCGGCAAGCCCCTGTGGAGCCTCTTGGCCACGCCGCACCTCCTGCTGCCCTGGGCGGCCCGCTATGGCGTGAAGGAGTTGCGCCGCCTGCGAGTGCGCGGCGACGGTTCCCTGGGCCGCCTGGGGGATGAACTGGAATATCATTTCGTCAAACCCCGTGAGATCCCCCCCGCCCGGTTGGAGCGCATCGCCGAAATGATTCTGGCCGGGGGCCGCATGAAACCAGGGGCGCTGAGGGAAAATCTGCATAAAGCTTTTTTGGTCAACTACGTGTTGGATGGGCCGGTGCTGGTGGCCACCTCCGCAGTCAAGCGGCCCCGGGCGGAATACGTGCAAAAGGTCAGCGAACTGACCGGCATCGATTTCGGGCCCTATCTGGAGCGGGGCTATATCGTGGTGCGGCCGGAGTACCGCGGCCTGGGGGTGGGCGACGTCCTGATCCACGAGGCCAGGAAGCGCTGGCAGGGGCATAAGACCTTCGTGGTCATCGGCGCCGACAACCTAGCCGGCCAGGAGATCACCCGGCGCAACGGGGGCCGGCTGTTGGTGAGCTACTTCAGCCAGGAGATGAACCAACAGATCGGCATTTGGACCCCGGCCGAACAGGAGGACCAGGAGCCGCCCCGCCAGCCGCCCGGCGGCCAGAGTCCTTAGAAGTCCGCCGCGCTGGGCACCACGGCCTTGGCCGGCCCGCTGGCCTCAAAGTCCTTGGCCAGCTTGATCCCGGCCGCCAGGGCCTTTTTGTTCAGGGCCTCGGTGCCCGGCGGCACCCGGGCCAAAAGGGCTTTTTCCAGGGCCCGGCGGCTGACCAGTCCGGTGAGCTGGCTCAAGGCGCCCAGGGACACCACGTTGGCCACCATGGGCTTTTTCAGCCTGTCCCGCGCCGTGGCCGTAAAGGGCAGCGCCACCGCCCGGGTCGAAGGCGGGTGGCTCACCAGGTCGCTGTCCAC
>JANQFN010000506.1 GCA_028277825.1 Desulfarculaceae bacterium | reverse complement strand
GGGTGCTCCTGGAGGGCGGCGCCCTGTTCCAGGGGACCCTGCTCATCAAAAACCAGATCGAGCGCTTTTTAAAGGCCCTCAAGGTGCCGGTGGAAAAGCTCAAAAAGCGCGAGATCGAGTCATTGATGGAACGGGTGGCCTTTTTGGAGGACCTGCTGGGCGGCCCGCTGGACCTGGAGGAGATCAAGGCCCATCTGGCGGCCGAATTCCAGCAAAGCTTAGGTATAAGCCTGAGGCCCGGCGGCCTCACCCGGGATGAACGGGAGGAGTTGTCTGGGCGCTTGGGCTTTTTCCAGTCCGAGGAATGGATCGGACTGAAGACCCCGCCCAGCGACCGGCCCGCCTGGCTGAAAAACATCCTGCAGACCGAGGCCGGCACCCTGCGGGTGCATCTCTGGCTGGACCGTAGGGGCAACCGGGTGCAGCGGGCCCTGATCAGCGGCGATTTCTTTTGCAAGCCCCAGCGCCTGGTGCTGGATCTGGAGGCGGCCCTGATGGGGGTCAAGGCCAAGCCCCAGGCCTTACACCAAGCTGTGTTGGATTTTCTGGGGCAGAGCGGCGGTGAGTTCCTGGGCATCGGCGCTGACGAGGTGGCCCGGGCCGTGGCCCTGGCCGGGGCGCGGCGCGACCTGGCCCAGCGCTTTGGCGAGGCCGAGGCAGCCGAATTGTTCCTGGTGGGCCTGGAGCCCGCCCAGGTGGGCGGGCGGCCGGCGGGCTGGCTGCTGTTGCCCTACTGCGCCAAGCCGCCGGACTGCGAGTTCCGCTACATCGCCGACTGCGGCCAGTGCGGTGAATGCCAGTACGGCCCCATGTATGAGCTGGCCGAAAAACTGGGCCTGGAGCCGGTGAGCGTGCAGAGCTTCGAGCACCTGATGGAGACCCTGCACCAGGTGCGCGAGCAACAGGGCTGCTTCGTGGGTTCCTGCTGCGAGGCCTTTTACACCAAGCACCAGCAGGAGATGGAGGCCAGCGGCGCGGCCGGAGTCTTGGTAAACCTGGACTCCACCACCTGCTACGACCTGGGCAAGGGCATGGACGCCTATGCCGGCCATTTCGAGAACCAGACCCAGATGAACGCCAGCCTAATCGAAAAGGTGGCCCGGGTGATGGGCCGTGCCTGAGCGGGTGGACGTGCTGGTGATCGGCGCGGGGCCGGCCGGGGCCATGGCCGCGCACACTGCGGCCGAGGCCGGGGCCCGGGTGCTGCTGGTGGAGAAAAAGCGACGGGTGGGTTCCCTGCCCCATTGCGCCGAGTTCGTGCCGCGCCTGTTGGCCCTGGAATTGGAATTCCCGGCCCGCAGCCGGGTGCAGCCGGTGGAGGGCATGGAGAGCCTTCTGGACGGGGAAAGCGTGTTCAGCGCCGGGCCGGGCTGGACCCTGGACCGCCAGGTCTTCGACGCCGGCCTGGTGGGTGCCGCCGCCGCCCAAGGCGCCACTGTATGGGCCGGTTGCAGTTTGACTAGGCGGCGCGGTGACAAATGGCTTTTGCGGCGCGGGGCGGATGAAATCGAGATAAGCGCCGGTGTGGTGGTGGCGGCTGACGGCGCGGCCTCTCCCACGGCCCGGGCCCTAGACCTGCCCAGCCAGCCCCTATTGGCTGGAGCACAGGTTGAAGTACCCCTGGCCGGGCCCTTGACGCGCAACCAGATCTATCTGCGGCCTCAGTTCGCCCAGGGCTATGCCTGGCTGTTCCCCAAAGGAGACACTGCCAACCTGGGCCTGGGCTGCGTGCCCGCAGCCGGGCCCCGGGGCCTATTGCAAGGCCTGCGCCGGGAGCTCATCGCGACCGGAGTGATCAAGCCGGGCGTGTTGGCCGTGAGCAGTGGGGCCATTCCCGTGGGCGGGCCTCGGGAGAACCTGGTGCGAGACAATGTTATCTTTGCCGGCGACGCCGCCGGACTGACCCACCCCATCAGCGGAGCGGGCATACCCCAGGCGGTGTTCTCCGGCAACGAGGCAGGCCGGGCGGCCGCAGCCCTGGCCGGCGATGATAAGTCGGCTGGCGATGATTACCAGGAGCAGATCACTTTGCGCTATGGCCGCTATTTGTCGCATGGCCTGGCTGCGCGGCAACTGATGCAGGACGGCTGGGGCAAGCAGGATTTCAGCGACTTGATGCACCAGACCTGGCCGGCCTGGGCGGGAAAAAAGAGTGGACGCTGAGCTTGAAAAACTGCTGAATGAGGCCCGGGAAATTTCCTGGGCTGAGCACGGCAAGCGGCTGGCGGTCTACCTGCCCGGCATGTTCATGGCCTATGGCCGGCGGGGACGCTATCCCGCGGTGAGCATCACCGGCCAAAAATGCGACCTGGGTTGCGACCACTGCAAGGGCCGCCTGCTGGAGACCATGCTGGAGGCCACCATGCCTGACGAACTCCTGGCCCTGGGCCGCCGTCTGGCGGTGGACGGCCAGGAGGGCATGCTGCTCTCCGGAGGCAGCGATATGCATGGACGCTTACCCTGGCAAGATATGATCCCGGCCATCGCGCAACTGGCAGCGGAGACCGATTTGGTGTTCACCGCCCACGTGGGGCGCATCGATGAGGAGCTGGCCCGGGCCCTTAAAAATGCTGGCGTAAGCCAGGCCCTGATCGACGTGGTGGGCAGCGAGGACACCGCCCGGGAGGTGCTGCATTTGGACGACGGCTTGGCCGCCCAGGGCGAGACCCTGGTCGCCTGCGCTCGGGCAGGGCTGGAGGTGGTGCCCCACATCATCCTGGGCCTGCACCAGGGCAGGTTCAACGGCGAGGCCCGGGCCCTGGAGATGGTGGCCCAGAACAAACCCAAGCGAGTGGTGTTCGTGGTGCTGATGCCCTTGAAGGAGACACCGTTCGCAGATGCCGAGCCCTTGCCGCCCGAAACCGTGGCCCGCTTCTTGGCCCAGGCCCGTTTGAGGCTGCCCCGGGCCAAGCACCATTTGGGCTGCGCCCGGCCCCGGGGCCGCCTGCGCCACGAACTGGACGCCCTGGCCGTCATGGCCGGCATCAACGCCCTGGCCATTCCCAGCGACGCGGCAATGGACACCGCCCGCGAATTGGGGGTTGAAGTAAGTTTCGCAGACACCTGCTGTTCATTGGCTTGAACACGGAGGAAGATGATGTCCCTGGCCGCGCAAACCACACCCTTGAGTGAATCCAGCCCCGAACAGGTGCGCCTGTCTTTGGCCGCGGCCATGACCCTGGGCTTTGTGGAGGGCCGTTTTTATCGCAACGCTCGTTTGGGCTGCATCAACCTGCTTCTCACCTACCCCGGCGGCTGCAAGGCCAACTGCGCCTTTTGCGGCCTGGCCCGGGAGAGCCGGGTGGCGGCCACAGATCCCCGCTTCGAGAAATTCATCCGGGTCACCTGGAAGGCCTATGAACTGGACCAGGTGATAGAGCGCTGCGTCTCCGCGCCGCCGCACGTGGAGCGGGTCTGCGTATCCATGATCACCCATCCCCAGGCTCGGGCCGACACCCTGGAGGTGTGCCGCCGGGTGCACCAGGGCAGCGGCCTGCCCGTGAGCCTTTTGATCGCCCCCACCTTGCTGGGACGCGACGACCTGCTGCAAATGCGCGAGGCCGGGGCGGACCGCATCGGCGTGGCCATTGATGCGGCCACGCCCGAACTGTTCGACCAACTGCGGGGCAAGCCCATAGGTGGACCCCATGACTGGTCGCACTACTGGCAGACCTATGAAGAGGCCATCAGCGTGTTCGGCGAGAACATGGTGGGGGTGCATCTGATCCACGGCCTGGGCGAAAGCGAACAGGAGTTGGTGGGCGCCATGGACCAGGCCCGGGCCCTGGGCGGCTCCACCCATTTGTTCTGCTTTTTCCCGGAGCGCTTTTCCGCGCTCAAACAGCGCCCTCAACCGCCGGCCAGCGGCTACCGCCGCATTCAGATGGCCCGCTGGCTGATCGACCACGACCTGAGCCGGGCGGCTGACATGAGCTTTGATGGTCAGGGCCGGGTGCGGGATTTCGGCGTGAGCCCCGATGTGTTGGAGCGCGAACTGGCCACGGGCCGGCCCTTCATGACCTCGGGCTGCCCCGGCGCCTCGGGCGAGGTGGCTTGCAACCGGCCCTTTGGCAATGAGCGGCCCGGGCCCGACCTGCGCAATTATCCGTTTTTCCTGGAAGACGACGACATAACCCTGGTCAGAGAACAGATGGGCAGTTATTGAGGTTGGGTCCATACGGCGTGAACTGAACAAAGATAAAAGTAATTCTTTTTTTTGTAGGGGCGGGGTTTATCCCCGCCCGTCTTACTCTCGTGGAAGGCCAAGGGCGGGGATAAACCCCGCCCCTACAACGAATGCAGATGCACCTATCCGGCAACCCCCTTTGCATGAGCCCAACTGCCTTCCGCCAAAGTCGGGGGAAGCCGAAGATTGCCACGCCTGGCCGGGGGAACCATCTGCCGCCCGAAACGTCCTTGCCGGCCCGGCTCGCAATGACCACTAGTTGTTTAGGTGAAGAAGAAGCTCTGATCAGGCCGCCCTGGTTGTTGAGTCCCTTCCGACCCCCTATACTTTTTCCTTAACCGCTCTTCTTTTCCTCCCTTCTCCTGTGCCATCACAGGCCCCACAGGCCGGAGACATTTTCCGGAAACACCTCCCCTTGCACATGCCCTTTGGCGGTCTTAGATTTATATGAGGTCGCGCCTTGTGAGGTGTTGTTTCCCCGGGCGCGGCCCTGAGTTTGTAAAGGGCCCTGAGGCCGGCCCAGGGCAGGCGCCGCGGCGGTTGAAACCGTGGCCGCCTGAGGGGTGGCTTTAGAGGTTGCGGGTCTGGCAAGCGGGTGTTATACCTCTACAGTTTCAGTACGCTTAACCAACAAACCCGCCACAGGGCAAAGGAAATAGGTCATGAAGGTCAGTGTGGAAGAACTCAGCGGAGTTGAGCGCCGCCTCACCGTGGAGTTGGAGGCCAAAGAGGTCGATAAGACCATTAACAAGCTGTACAACCAGCTCAAAGGCACCGCCAAGATCAAGGGCTTTAGGCCCGGCAAGGTGCCGCGCCCCATCCTGGAGCGCTATTACGGCGACCGCGTGGCCGGCGAGGCCTCCCAAAACCTGATCGGCACCTCCTACAGTGAGGCCCTGAGCGAGTCCGGCCTGGAACCCATTGCCCAGCCCGATTTTGACTTCCAGGCCCCAATGCAGGGCCAGGACTTCACCTACCAGATCACCTTTGACGTCAAGCCGGAGTTCGAGCTGGAGACCGAGGCCTACCAGGGCTTTGAAATCAAGGAGCCCAAGTTCGAGGCCAACGACGAGGAGCTCACCCAGCGCCTGGAGCAGCTGCGCGAACGCCAGGCCATGCTGGTGCCCTTGGAGGAAGAGCGGCCGGCCGAGATCGGCGACGTGGTGGTGGTGGATTACGAGACCTTTGAGGGCGATGAGCCGGTGGAAGGCGGCACTGCCGAGAACGCCGACATCGACCTGGGTTCGGGCAACGTGCAGCAGGAGATCGAGGTGGCCTTGGTCAAGGCCTCGGTGGGCGACACCGTGGAGACCACGGTTCACTTTGATGATGACACCCCCAACAAGGCCATGGCCGGCAAGGACATCCGCTTTGTGCTCACCGTCAAGGGTCTCAAGAAAAAGATGCTGCCTGAGCTGGATGATGACTTTGCCCGGGGCATCGGTGCTGAGTTCGACGATTTGCAGGCCTTAAAGGACCGTTTGCAAACTGACCTGGAAGAGATGCAGGAGCAGCAGAAGGACCAGGAGGTCCGCCGCCAGATCCTGGACCACATCCGCGACCTGGGCGAGTTCGATTTGCCCGCCTCCCTGGTGGCCCAGGAGGTGGAGGAGATGGTGGAGGACTTCAAGCGCCGTTTGCAGCAGTCGGGCATGGATCCGGAAATGGCCGGTCTGGATGATTCAAAGCTGGCCGAGGATTTCCAAATCCAGGCCGAAAAAAAGGTGCGCGCGGGCATAGTTTTGGGCAAGATTTCCGATTTGGAAGAAGTTGAAGTCAGCCAAGAAGACCTGGACGCCGAGTTTGAAACCATGGCGCAAAGGACCGGGCAGCCCGCTGAGGTCCTGAAGGATATCTACAATAAAAACAATGCTATGCCTTCCCTTACCTCTCGCATAATGGAAGAAAAGACGTTGCAGGCCATCAAGGCCGGTGCTATCATTAAGGAGGTCAATCCCGAGGAGTTGGCAGGGGAAACGCAAACTGAGGCTGACGAGCAAGGTGACGAAAGCACGAGCTAAACCAGACGTGAAATGAGAGTGAAATGCCTCTGATTCCCTTTGTAATCGAGCAGACCAGCCGCGGCGAACGGTCTTATGACATTTATTCGCGGCTTTTAAAGGACCGCATCATTATCCTGGGCGAGGCCATTGACGACCACGTGGCCAACACCATAATCGCCCAGTTTCTGTTTTTGGAGGCCGAAGACCCCACCAAAGACATACATCTTTACGTAAACTCCCCGGGCGGACAGGTGACCGCGGGCTTGGCCATCTATGACACCATGAGTTACATAAAGGCCAAGGTCAGCACCCTCTGCCTGGGTCAAGCCAGCAGCATGGCCGCCATTCTGCTGGCCGCGGGCGAACCGGGCATGCGTTTTTCCCTGCCCCACTCGCGCATTCTGATACATCAGCCCATGGGCGGCTTCCAGGGCCAGGCCAGCGACATCGACATCCACGCCAAGGAGATCTTGCGGCTCAGGGAGGAACTCAACGCCATTTTGGCCCAGCACACCGGCCAGAGCGTGAAAAAGGTGACCAGCGACACTGAGCGCGACTTTTTCATGAGCGGCGAGGAGGCCCGCGAATACGGTATCGTGGACAAGGTGATCGTCCACCGCGAGATGGAAGAGACCTAGCCCGCATTTTCATGAGGGCTGGGCGGTATTGGTGAACTATTTAATGTTTATGAGGCCTTAATGCAAAGAGCATTACGGTTGCCAGGTAACGGTTTTTACCGAAGCCCGGCACAGCCAGCCGGCGGCAAACAAGGCGACTGGCAAGCGAGGACCGCAGGCGTAGCCAAAGCTACGTCGAGGCCCGAGCGCAGCCAGCAACACTGTATGCCGGTGGCTGGCGCAGCCGGACGCTCGGCCCTCATGAAATATGCGGGCTAGCACCCCGCCCTTCATACGGCGGACGGAGGCTGGTTTACGATGAATAAGAAGACCGACGGCAAGGGCACTGACCTGGTTTGCTCCTTCTGCGGCAAGAGCCAGGATGAGGTCAAAAAGCTCATCGCCGGCCCCTCGGTGTACATCTGCGACGAGTGTATAGAGCTTTGCAACGAGATCATCGAGGAAGAATACCAGAAGGAAGAGGCTGCCACCCGCATCGCCATCCCCAAGCCCATCGAGATCAAGTCGATCATGGATGAGTACGTGGTGGAGCAGGAACGGGCCAAGAAAATCCTGTCTGTAGCGGTGCACAACCACTACAAGCGCATCGACGCCAAGCTGGACATGGGCGGCGTGGAGCTGCAGAAGTCCAACATCATGCTGGTGGGCCCCACTGGCTGCGGCAAGACCCTGTTGGCCCAGACCCTGGCCAAGATTCTCAACGTGCCCTTCACCATCGCCGACGCTACCACCCTGACCGAGGCCGGCTACGTGGGCGAGGATGTGGAAAACACCATCCTCAACCTCCTGCAGGCCGCAGATTACGACGTGGAGCGGGCCCAGCGGGGCATCGTCTATATCGATGAGATCGACAAGATCGCCCGCAAGAGCGAAAACCCCTCCATCACCCGCGACGTCAGCGGCGAGGGCGTGCAGCAGGCCCTGCTGAAGATCATCGAGGGCACCCAGGCCTCGGTGCCGCCCAAGGGCGGCCGCAAGCACCCACAGCAGGAATTCGTCAAGGTGGACACCACCAACATCCTGTTCATCTGCGGCGGCGCCTTCGTGGGGCTGGACAAGGTTATCAACAAGCGCCTGGGCGCCAAGATGCTGGGCTTCACCGCCGAGGTCAAAGAGCGGGGCGAAGAGGAGCCCCTGGGCCGGATACTGGCCAAGTGCCGGCCCGAGGACTTGATCCGCTTCGGCCTGATCCCCGAGTTCGTGGGGCGCCTGCCGGTGGTGGCCACCCTGGAGGAACTCAGCGAAGAGGCCATGATCCGCATCCTCAAAGAGCCCAAGAACGCCCTGGTCAAGCAGTATCAGAAGCTGTTCGAGATGGAGGGCGTGGACCTCAAGTTCAGCGACGAGTCGCTTTTGGCCGTGGCCCAGGAGGCCCTCAAGCGTAAAAGCGGCGCCCGCGGCCTGCGCTCCATCCTGGAGTCGGCCATGCTGGACATCATGTACGAGCTGCCCTCCCTCAAGGGCGTAACCGAGTGCGTGGTGGGCGAAGAGGTCATCAGCGAGGGTGAGCAGCCCCTGCTCTTGTATTCCGACCAGGCCGAGATCGCCTAAAAGGCGGTCCGGCCGGCTTTGGGCCGCGGCGGGCGGAGCCGCAGGGCCGGCGAATTCAGCATGATTTTTAGAACGACAACGTCCCTCCCAAGCGAGAGGATTTGAATATGCGTGCGCCTTTAATGCCCTTGAGAGACGTGGTGGTGTTCCCCCAGATGGTGGCGCCCCTGTTCGTGGGGCGCGACCGCTCGGTGGCGGCCCTGGAATACGCCATGGAGCACGGCAAGACCATCTTCCTGGCCACCCAGCGCGAGGCCCGGGTGGATGAGCCCGATGAAGGCGACATCTACCGCATGGGCACCCTGAGCACGGTTCTGCAACTGCTCCGCCTGCCCGACGGCACGGTCAAGGCCCTGATCGAGGGCAAGGAGCGGGCCCGCATCAACGAGTTTCTGCCCAACCCCGACTTCTACATGGTGGACCTGGAAATCCTGGACCAGCACTACCCCACCGATCTGGAGTCCGAGGCCCTGATGCGCTCGGTGGTGGCCGCCTTTGAGCAGTACGCCAAACTGAACAAAAAAATACCCAAGGAAGTGCTCTTGTCGGTGGGCGCCATCAGCGACCCCGGCCCCATGGCCGACACCATAGTGGGGCATCTGCCCATCAAGCTGGAAGACAAGCAGGAGCTGTTGGAGATCATCGAGCCCAACCAGCGCCTGAGCCGCCTGTTCGAGCTCTTGCGCTCGGAGATCGAGATCCTGCAGATCGAGCGGCGCATCAAGGGCCGGGTCAAGCGCCAGATGGAAAAGACCCAGCGCGAGTACTACCTCAACGAGCAGATGCGCGCCATCCAAAAGGAGATGGGCGAAAAGGACGACCTCAAGAGCGAGGTGCGCGACCTTGAGGAAAAACTCAAGAAGATGCGCATGCCCCGCGAGGCCCGCCAAAAGGTGGAAGCGGAGCTCAAAAAGCTCAAAATGATGTCGCCTATGAGCGCTGAGGCCACGGTGGTCAGAAACTACGTGGATTGGCTCATGTCCATCCCCTGGTATGAGCGCACCCGCGACAAGCTGGACATCACCGAGGCCATGACCATCCTGGACGAGGATCACTACGGCCTGGAAAAGCCCAAGGA
>JANQFN010000499.1 GCA_028277825.1 Desulfarculaceae bacterium | reverse complement strand
GGCAGGGCCTGGCCGGTAAGATGCAAAAAGAGCAGGTCCCGAAAATCCAGCCAGACCCGGGCGCTGAGGCAGCAGGGGTCCAGGCAGCGGGGGCAGGTGGCCGCCCGTAGCTCTTCCAAATAGGGCTCCAGGCCGTTGAGAGCCGCCTGGATGCGCCCGGCCTGGGCCCGGGCCGGGCCCAGATTCGGGCCGTGCAGGCCCACGGCCAGGTCCAGGGCCCCCTGGGCTCGGCGCCATTCACCGGCCCTGGCCCAGGGTGGGTTTCGCTTCTGTAATCCGGAGTCCATGATCAGCGATTATAGCAGCCCCCGGACCGCTTGACGGGCCGCGGCAGCCGCATGCTACCCTGAGCTACAGGGCATTCCCCAAGCGCGATCAAGCCCGAGACCGGGCCGGGAGGAGAGACATGGATGACAAACTGATCAAGGCGGGCGCGGTCTACGGCAACCGCATACCCTCTAAGTACTTCATGAACACCGGCTTCGGCCAGACCGACCTGGGCAGCGGCATCGACCCCTGGGAGACCGGCTCCTACGACCTGGCCCTGTTGGACGCGGGCATCGAGAATTTCAACGTGATCCAGTACACCTCGGTGCTGCCGCCGGAGGCCGAGGAGGTGCCTTTTGAGGAAGTGGAGCCCCTGATCCACCACGGGGCGGTGCTGGAGACCATCATGGCCAACCTCAACGGCCGCCAGGGCGACCGCCTTTGCGCCGGGGTGGGGCGCATCCACGTGCGCCGCAAGTCAGACGGGGTGGTGATCGGCGGCTTCGCCGCCGAATACGAAGGCCACGCCAAATCCGACCACGCCCAAGAGATCCTGCACGGTTCGTTGATGGGCATTTTTGAGCGGCGCTACAGCGCCGATGAGTACCAGTGGTTCGACGAGCAGTTCACCATCCGCGATGAGATCGTCACCAAAAAATGGGGCACCATCATCGCGGTGATGGGCTTTGTGAGCTACATCTACCCGGCGGTGGAATAGGTAGTTAAGTCCACTACCGGTAGCCCGGTCGGTGCACTGGATTCCGCCCGGACCTCGCGGATTGGTTGCATCCCGGTTGTCTGATGTCAAGGCCGCCGCCTTTGGCGGCGCCCGCAGGGTCGTGAGCCTTGACATCAACCAACCGGGATGCGCAGGATTTTTACTCCTCTTCAAGGAAAAAATGATGTCAGCCCCTGTATGCGAACCGACATCGAGATGATGCACAGGCCGGCTGGGGCAATCGCCCATGGCTCATCATTTTTCCCTTGAAGAGGATAATTAAAGAGACCGATCCGGCGGGGGACCACCGGCCGAGCCGATCCTTTGCCATATGAGTTGCGTTGATGCCGGGTGGATAGGACGGACAAACTAGACCAGGAACGGTTCGTCCTTGGCCCCGGAAGGGGGAGCGATCAACTCTTGGCCGGATTGGCGGCGCCAGAGCCCGGCCAGGGCGGCCACCCGGTCCTGGTCCAGGTCCTTCATCTTGGCCGCCTCGAACACCAGCCAGCTGATAATGGCCCGGGTGGGCACCTCCGAAGCCTCGGCCTGGGCCAGGATGTCGGCGGGCTCGAAATCCAGCAGCAACTGAATGGCAGCCTGACAGGTGGCGGCCATGACTTCCCAGTCGCCCTCGCGGCGCTCCAGGGCCTTGACCGCCTGCTCCAGGTTGTCCCAGGCGGTCTCCACGGTGAGGATGCTGTTCACGGGCCTGTCCTTGTTGGGGTGGGACTCTTTACTTTATCACACCGGCCTGGGCCACCGGGGCCAGGGCCCACTGGCTCAGGTGGTCGCCGAAGTGCCAAGCCAGCGGCCCCCCGGCCAAGAGAATCGCCAAAAGCGCCATTGTAAGCGTACGGTTGATCCACCTGATATCGATCATGGGTGTCTCCTCAGCGGTGGTGTAGTGCAAAGTTTAATACCCGTCCTGCCCTGGCCGGGAACCGGTGAAAATTACACCCGGGAGCGGTTATCGTCAACCGGGAGGAGGCAGGCCATACAGGCGGCTTGAACCAACTTGGCCCGGGGGGACGGATTGCAGCAATCAGTAGGGGTAATAAATATCACGGGCGGTTTATACTGGGGCCTTTTCCTTCACCGCCTGCTCCAGGGTTTCGGCCACCCAGGTGTTCAGGCTCTTGTTCTGCCTCCGGGCCCGGGTGGAGGCTGCGCGGTGCAACTCCGGGGTGAGACGCAGGTTGAAGCGGCCGGAAAAAGGGCGTTCCGGCTCCTTGCCGATCTCCCGGCAAAACTCCAGGTAGTCTTCAATCGATTCTTGCAGGGCCTGTTTCAGTTCGTCCAGGGAACGGCCTTGAAAGGTCACCACGTCTGCCAGGTTGACCACCTCGCCGTGAAACAGGTCCGCCTCGGGATTGTATTCAAAGACACCCAGGTAGTCTTTATATTTAATAGGATTCATTGATATACTCTTAACTGTTTGATTTTACAGCCCTCAGTTGCGGGATTCGAACCTCCGGCCTGGGTATTTTAAGTCCGGTACCTAGGGTTTCACCCCCGCCTCCTCCAGAAAACGCCTTACCGATTCCACCATGCCCTTGTCCACGGTGGGCCGGGGATGGGGCCTATGAAACACGGCCACCCGATCATTTAGCAAAACGCGCAGCCTTGAACCACGGCCTTCGCTGAGTTTTGCTCCCAGGGCTGTAAAAAGTGTTTCAATGTCCTTCCACTTAATATCGGCCTTTGGCGGCCGCACGAAAACCGCCTGTAATGTCCCCCGCTGCTTTTTATTCAAGACTAAATCTTTCTGGTTTTCACTCTAACCCTCATTCCCACTGCATTACAGTACCACAAATTAGTACCAAAACCAACTCACATTTATCTTCCCTTGTTATTCGCCTCGTTTTCAGGCAACCAGGAAGAACAAGCCGCTGCCTCGGCCAGCCAAGGGTCAGCCTTGGAACCTAACTTTACTTTTCCAACAAATGAGTTTAAACCAGCTCGGGCTTTCCAGGTTGGTCTTGCCGCCGGGCATCATGCTGCCCCGTCCGCCTCAGCGGACGCCCAGTTCCCCCTTCATGCGCTTGAACTGCTCGCCATCGATCTCACCGCGGGCGTAGCGCTGCCGCAGAATCTCCAGGGCGCCGTCGCCACCGACTTGGCCGGCGTCCCGGGAGGCCTGGATCAGCCAGCGGATCGTGAATATACCGCCCACGATTATCAAACCCCAAACCGCGAACATCATGATGCCGCCCATGGGGCCCATGCCCCAGCCGCCCATCAGGTGCCAGCCCCAGCCGTCGCCCCGGGGGCCGTACTGGGCGGCCAAAGGCAGAGCGTTTAGGATTATATCGCTCATGTCAGCGTCTTGTCGCGGGGGCCGCTGGTCTCATAGGCCAGCTCGTTGGCCATGCCCGCTTCCATGTGATACAGGTTGTGGCAATGGTGCAGCCAGCGCCCGGGATTGTCGGCCAAAAACTCCACCTGCAGCCCGCGCATGGGCTCCACGATCACCGTATCCTTGAAGATCCAAAGCTCCCGGGGCAGATCGGGATTGACCACCCGGAAGAAGTGCCCGTGCAGATGCATGGGGTGGGGCATGTGGCTGTGGTTGCGGTAGCCCAGGCGCACCCGCTGGCCCAGGCCCAGGGGCAGGGTTTCGCTGTTGGGGTGCAGGCGGCCGTTGATGCCCCAATAGGGCGAGTGCATGCCGCCGGACAGGAGCTGCCGGTACCAGAGATCGGGCTCGCTGGTTATGGGTACCGCCTGGGCCGCTCTTAGCTCCGGATAGGTGCACAGGCTCAGGCCCCGGTGAAAGCGGGGAGGCGTGGGCGCGGCGCGCTGCACGCCTTCATAGAGAATCGGCACGCTCAGGCCGCTCTCGCCCAGGCCGCTGTCCCAGGCCTGCAACAGCCAGGAGCCTGGGTTTTCGGCGATGAATTCCACATCATAGCGCTCGCCCCCGCCCAGGCGCACCACGTCGAAGGTGGCCGGGGCCACGGGCCGCCCGTCGCTGTGGGTGACGGTGAGGCGGTGGCCGGCCAGGGCCAGGTCGTAGATGCTGGCCGCCGAGGCGTTGATCAGCCGGAGGCGCACCTTGTCACCCTTTTTCACCGTCAAGGGCCGGGCAAAGGGATAGGCCAGGCCGTTTACGGCGTAGGCGTCGTACAACGGCTCCAGCAGGGGACCGCCCCGGCCGCCGCGCATCATGCCGCGCCGGCCCATCATGCCCCTTCCCGAGGGGGAGCGCCGGCGCCGGGCGGCCGGGCCGTTGCCCGCCGCAGCCACCCAGTCTTCCAGCATCAGGGTGTATTCCCGGTCCCAGCCGCCAATGGGCCGGGCCTCTTCCACCACCAGGGCGCCTGCCAGGCCCCGGTCCAATTGCAGGCCTTGGTGGGAGTGATAGAAATAGGTCCCCGCGGGCCGGGCGGTAAACTCATATACGAAGCGCCCGCCGGGTGGCACCGCCGTCTGGGTCAGCCCCGGCACCCCGTCCATGGCGTTGGGCACCGGCAGGCCGTGCCAGTGGATGCTGGTGGGCTGGGGCAGTCCGTTTTCCAGGATCACGCACAGGGTCTCGCCCTCTTTTACTCGAATTTCCGGACCGGGGCTTTGGCCGTTGTAGGTCCAGGCCGCAAAGGCTTCGCCGCCGCCCAGGTCGATCTTGGCCGGCTGGGCTTGGATGGTGTAGGTGCGTGTCTTGCTCTCGGCCAGGGCGGGCAGGGCGCTCAGGCCGGGCATGGCCGCCGCGGCCAGGCCGCCCATGAGGCCGGTTTTGATGAATCGACGGCGGGTCAGGGCCATTGGTGCAACTCCTTGCTGAGACATCCCCTATCCCCGGATAATTTGGCCGCAGGCCGTGGTCTGCAAGTCTTTCCCGGGAGATTTCCGCCTTGGGCGACCGGGTCCGGCGGGGGAAAGGATGAGGTGGAGGTGACGCCGGCCCGGCCGCTTGGGGCGGGTGACGGCCTGGCTTGCTTCAGGCCGATGCCCTTGGATAGAGCATCATGCGTGCCAGGTGAGGCCCGAAGGCGGCGATTCTTGAGTTATTATTGATTTTCAGGTGGATAACTAGCGAGGCCACGGCCAATCTAGACCGCTGGCCTGGCCGGGGGTGGGAAAACTCTGCCCGCCCAAAGGCGGACTCGGGTAATTTTTATGCAGTGAAGTACTTAGTCCGTAACAAGTTCCTTGAGCTGAGCCTTGATCGCCGCCACCTGGTCCTCGGCGTCCTCCAGGCGCTGCATTTGCCAGGGCCTCACCGAGTGGGCCGGCATGGCCGCCGTGGCCTGGGCCAGCTCTTCTTGGGCCTCGGCCAGAAGCTTCTCCAGACGCTCCCGTTCCTGCTCGCTCAACTTATCGACCTCCTGCTCCGCGGGTGGCTTGGCCGGCGGTGGGACAAACACCACCTCTACTGATACAATAGCCCCAACCACGGGAGTTTGCCATGAATATCAAGCTTGAGCCTGCGGCTCGCGACTGGCTGATCCAACGCGGCGGCAAGCTGACCATATTTCCTCCCTCGCAAAGGGGCTGAGCGGCCCCCATTGGGGTGCAGTATGCACCCCGCGAACCGGAGCCGGACAGCCTGGGCTCCTATCACCGTCACCGGGTGGACGGGGTGGAGGTTTTCATCCACCAGTCGGTGGTGCTCTTGGGCCAACAAACCCACATTTCCCTGGGCGGTTTCTGGAAATTTAAGTGGCTCAAGGTGGGCGGCCTGGCCTCCCTGGCCGCCTGCGCGGTGTAGCTTTTTAGTAAAAAAACCAATTTATTCCTGTGGGTTCTTGCTAAGCACCCAAAAAGTTTTCTATATTTTAAAGATGGAGCAAGGAGTCCAAGCCTCCGGCCAGCCAGGGTTGACCAACGGTCAAGCCAAAACCAAATCGCTTATATATAGCTTAAGTGCTCTGTCGGTATTTGCCCCCGGCCTGGCCCGGGCCCAAAGCGGCCCGGCTGAAGGCGTTTCCTGGCTCTGGGCCCTGTTCGTGGTTCTATTGCTGGCCGCTCTGGCGGTGACCGGTTATCTGGCCCTGCGCGGCCGCCACCTGGGCCGCACTTCCCGCGACTGGGCCAGCTTCCCCCAGGACAACCCCTACCCCGTGCTCCGGATCTCCTCCCAGGGAGAGGTGCTGTTCGCCAACCAGGCCAGTGAGGACCTGTTGAGCAAGTGGGGCGCCTACCCGGGCGGAACCGCGCCGCCGGAGGTGGCCGAGGCCGCCGCCCGGGTGGCGGCCGGCGGCGGAGTGGAGTCCTTGCAGCTCACCCTCAACCGCCGCGTACTCTCTTTGTCCCTGAGCGCGGTTAGCGGCCAGGACTACGTGCACGCCTACGCCCGGGACATCACCGACTTCCAAAGGGCCCAGGAGCGCCTGGCCGCCTCGGAGGCCAACTACCGCACCATCTTCGACTCGGCCCAGGACGCCATTTTCTTGCACGACGCGGCCACCGGCCAGATCGTGGACCTCAACCGGCGGGCCGGCCAGATGTTCGGCTACAGTAGCGAGAAACTGCGCCGGCTGGGGGTGGGCGATTTGAGCAGCGGTGAAGCCCCTTTCAACCAGGAGGGAGCCCTGTCCTTGGTCCATCGGGTGGCGGCGGGCAGCCCCCAGGTGGTGGAGTGGCACGCCAAGGCCCAGGGAGGGCGCCTGTTTTGGGCCGAGGTGAGCCTGAAAAAGGCCGAAATCAACGGCCGCCATTTGGTGGTGGCGGTGGTTCGGGACATCTCCCACCGCAAGGAGAACGAAAAAAGGCTGCAGTTGGCCGCCCGGGTGATCGAAAACACCATGGAGGGCCTGGTGGTTACCGACCCCAAGGGCAACATTCAAATGGTCAACCCGGCCTTTTCAGCCATCACCGGCTACAGCGCGCCGGAGGTGTTGGGCCAGAACCCCCGCCTGTTGAAGTCCAACCGCCACGAGCCGGAATTCTACACCCGGATGTGGGGGGACTTAATGGAAAAGGGGCAGTGGCAGGGCGAGATCTGGAACCGGCGCAAGAGCGGCGAGGCCTATCCCCAGTGGTTGACCATCACCGCCATTGCCGACCCCCAAAAAGAGACCGTCCACTATCTGGGCATGTTCCACGACATCACCATCCTCAAAGAGCACCAGGAGCGTATGGAGCGGCGAGCCTATCACGACCCCCTCACCGGCCTGCCCAACCGCCTGTTGTTGAACGACCGCCTGCAAATGGCCCTGGCCCGGGCCCAGCGCAGCGGGCGCTTTTTGGCGGTGATGTTCACCGACCTGGACGGTTTCAAGCAGGTCAACGACAGCCTGGGCCACGCCATGGGCGATCTGATGCTGCAACAGGTGGCGGCCCGGCTTAAGGCCAGCCTGCGCGACGAAGACACCATCAGCCGCCAGGGCGGCGACGAATTCGTGATCATCCTGCCCGATTTGGCCGACGCCGGCTATGCCGAGGTGGCCGCCCGCCGGGTGTTGGCCGCGGTGGCCCAACCCTACGAACTGGAGGGTAACCCGGCCCGGGTCACCATCAGCCTGGGCATCGCGGTCTATCCGGCCGACGGCGAAGACAGCGACACCCTGTTGCGCCGCGCCGACAAGGCCATGTATCAAGCCAAGCAAGAGGGCAAAAACGCCTTCCGCTTCTGGAGCAGCCTCGACCAAAAGCAAGACCCCGCCGATCAAGCCATCCCGGCGGGCAGCAAGGGCTGAGTCCAAATTTTTCCCAGAAATTTCCCTAAATCCAGGTTCAGGCCTTGTCCGGCCGGCTGTCGGGCACCAGGAAATAGGCCAGGCCCGCGGCCACCAAGCCGGCGGTCAAAAAGATCCACACCGGCCACAGGTCGCCGGCGGAGTTGATGGCGGTGGGCTCGATGTCCACCAAGAGTCCGGAGAACTGCATCACCGCCGCCGGGCCGATCATCAAAAACAGATTGGTGCTGGTCATGGCCCGGGCGGTGAGGTGGGGAGGCACCAGTTCGCGGATGTGGGCGAACATGATCTGCCCCGGCGCCGAGGCCAGGCCCATGATGAAAAACAGGGTATACACCGCCCACACCGTGAGCCCCGAGGGCAGCCAGCCCAGGATAAGGGTGAACAGCGCCGATACGAACAGGGAGGGGATGATTATGCCTTTGCGGGTCTGAAACATCGAATCGCTCATGCGGCCAAAAATCGGCTGGCCGATCATGAAGCCCAGCGAGGTGGCAAACAGGGCGTTGCCCGCCTCAACCGGGCTCAGGCCCATAGCGTTGATCAAATAGGGCCCGCCCCACAACCCGATTATCGCCATGATGCAGCCGTAGCGGAAGAAGTTGCCCATACTGATGATCCAGTACAGCGGCATCTTGAGCACCTGGCCCAGGCCTTTGAGCGGATTCTCGCTCACCACCGGCGGCGACTCCACCCCGGGCCGGCGATCGCGTACGATGAAATAAGGCGCCGCCACCTGCACCAAATTGAAGGCGGCCACCGCCACAAAGGCCCCGCGCCAGCCCAGGGCCTGGGACAGATAGACCAGGGGCGTGGCCGCACCCAACTGGCCCAGCACCCCCAGGGAGGTCAACAGTCCGGTCACCGTGGCAAAGCGGTTGGGCGGGAACCATATGGAGATGAGATACAGGGGACCCATCAGGTTGCAACTCATGCCGATGCCCATGAGCACGCGGGCGATCACCGCCGTGGAGGCGCTTTCGGCCAGGGCGAACATCACCGCCGAGCCCACCCCCACCAGGCCCAGCCCGGTCATCACCCGGCGGGCGCCCAGCCGGTCCAGGGACATGCCCAGGGGTATCTGGCAGAGGGCGAAGGCATAAAAAAAGGCGGCGGAGAGGTCGCCCAACTCGGTGGCGGACAGGGAGAGGTCCCGGGCCAGTTCGGGGCTGATCACCGTAACCGAGACCCGGTAGAACATGCTCAGGTCGAAGCCGATCACGCAGACGGCGAAGATGGCCCAGGCCCGGCCAAGGTGGGCTTTGTATGCGTCCCGTTCCATGGACCAGCATTCTACTTGCAAAAACGATTTTTGGCCAAAGGATTATGCCGCTTTTGGGCGGCTTTCTGGGGGCGGGGCGGTGACCGGCGCGGGCGTCCGCTGGCGTTGTTGCTCCAGTGATGGCCGGCGGGAGAGGTCGTCGGGCTCCCAGTCGCCGATGGTGCCGTGGAACTCGCCGGCGCAGCCGGCCAGGGCGACCAGGAGGCACATTATGAGCCAGCGGCAAGATTTCTTTATCATGCAATCAGCTTAGCAAGAATTCCAAGTGGGGCGGATAACCTTTTCTTACTCCGTCAATGCTGGATACAAAACCGCCTCATTGAGACAGAGCACTGATTTTTACCCAATAACTCTTCAGGCCAGCCCGGACAACTGGTTTGTCCGGGCCGCCGCAGGCGGCAAGAGGTTTTAGGGAGGGCCTCTCGCGGGGGGATTGGCCTGCAAAAGAATAAAAGGTTGGTAAAGGAAAAAGATTTTGGGTGGCCGCTGGGTTGTCGCCGAGCACCGGCACCGCTGGTGCCAGCGGCACCCCGACAACGATTTGTCGGGGCCACCCGGAGTTTTTCGGTCCGCCAGGTTGAACTCTCTCCCGCCCACCCAGCAATCACGAACCGCTTTATACCTACAGAGATTGCTTCGTCGGTCCTAGCGGCCCTCCTCGCAATGACATTATCATCCAATTGAAACAAATGTCATTGCGAGGAGCCTTGCGACGAAGCAATCCCCGCCGGGAGAACTGCCCTTCGAGCTAGAAGAAGGGAGGGGACAAGCCCCTCCCTGACAAATTAACAAATTCTTTTCTCAAGGCCCCTGGGTGAACTGGATCTGGTGCTTGGGGTCCAGGTACTTGGCCGCGGCCTTTTGCACCTGCTCGGCTGTGACCGCCTTTATCTTGGCCGGCAGCGTGGTGTAGTAGAGGTAGCCCAGGCCCAGGGTCTCGCCGGCGCTGAGTTCGCTGGCCTGGGCGCCGTAGGTCTGCAGGCCGATGGCCTCCCGTCCCAGGTAATAGGCCTTGGCCCGCTTGAGCTCCGCCGGGCTGGGGGGTTGGCTGCGTATGGCCTTCAAGTGCTCGGCCAGGCCGCTCAAGGCAGCCTGATCCTTGCCCGGGCCCACGCCCATGTACACCCCGAAGATGCCCACCCCCTTGCTGGCGCTGTAAAAGGGCTGCACGGCATAAGCCAGGGAGCGCTTGTCCCTGAGGTCCCCGAAGAGCCGGCCGCCCATGCCGCCCAGGATGGTGTTCACCAGGTCCAGGGCGTAGCTACCCGGCTGGCCCACGCCGGGGGCGATGTAGCCCAGCAGTATCTGGGTCTGTTTGGCCTCGGCCTCATCCACCTTCTCCACCCGGGGCTGGGCCGGGGGCGCCACCGGCGGCACCTTCACCGGTGCCGCCTGGCCTCCCGGGCCCTTGAAGAGGCGCTCCACTTCGGCCTTGACCGCCGCCGGGTCCACGTCGCCCACCACGGTGAGCACCACCCCGCCGGGGCCGCGCATGCGCTTTGAGGCCGCCAGGAGGCTATCCCGGTTGAGTTTGGCTAAAGTCTTCGGCGTGCCCAGGGCGTCGCGGCCAAAGGGATGACCCGGGTAGAGCAGCTTCTTGAAGCGCTTGAAGGCCCGGCTGGTGGGCGAGTTTTGCTGGGCCCG
>JANQFN010000475.1 GCA_028277825.1 Desulfarculaceae bacterium | reverse complement strand
CAGCCTGGAGCAGGTGATCGGCTGGATCAACGACAAGACCGACCTGGGCCACAGCGCCTGCATCATGACCGCCAGCGGCAAGAGCGCGCGCAAGTTCGCTCGGGAGGTGGACGTGGGCAACGTGGGCGTCAACGTGGGCGTGCCCCAGCCCTATGCCTTCTTCCCCCTGGGCTCAAAACGCAAATCCTTTTTGGGCGCGGCCAAGTCGCGCCTGGCCTCCATGCGCCTGTTCCTGGATGAGAAGACCGTGACCTCCCGCTGGGTCTAACCAAACAGAGGGTCCCTCCCAAACCCAAGGGCCCTCCTCGCAAGGGGAGGGCCCTTTTTTGCAAAGCGCTAGCACGCTTTAACCCTTGACAAATACCGGTTACAGGGGGAATTTGAGTAGATTATATCAGACGATCAAACTATAGCGGAGCCGACGATGAAAGAGCTAAACCCCCCTCAGATACTCCTTTTGGGCCCTGGCCCCTCAAACGTCTCCTACCGGGTGCTCCGGGCCATGTCCACCCCGCCCCTGGGCCACATGGACCCAAGGTTCATGGCTCTGATGGACGACGTCTGCCAGATGCTGCGGGATACCTTCCAGACCGAAAACCAGATGACCTTCCCGGTGTCCGGCACCGGCAGCGCCGGCATGGAGGCCACCTTTGTCAACACCCTGGAGCCCGGCGACAAGGCGGTGGTGTGCATCAACGGCGTGTTCGGCACGCGCATGGCCGACGTGGCCGGCCGCTGCGGGGCCGAAGTGATTACGGTGGAGGGCGAGTGGGGCCAGCCCCTGGACGTGCAAAAAATAGTTGAGACCCTCAAAGCCAACCCTGACGCCAAGCTCTGCGCCATCGTGCACGCCGAGACCTCCACCGGCGTCTTGCAGCCCATCGCCGAGTTGGGCCAGTTCATCAAAGGCACCGACACCCTGTTCCTGGTGGACACCGTCACCTCCCTGGGCGGCGTGGATCTGCAGGTGGACAACTGGAACATCGACGTGAGCTATTCGGGCACCCAGAAATGCCTGTCGGTGCCGCCGGGCCTGTCGCCGGTAACCTTCAGCCCCAAGGCGGTGGAGGTGATCCAAAACCGTGCAACCAAGGTGCAGAGCTGGTATCTGGACCTGAGCATGTTGATGAACTACTGGGGCGGCGACCGGCTCTATCACCACACCGCGCCCATCAACATGATCTACGGCCTGCGCGAGGGCCTGGGGATCATCGCCGAGGAGGGCCTGGCCGCGCGCCAGGAGCGCCACAGCACCGCCGCCGCCTATCTGGGCGCGGCCCTGACGGACATGGGCTTTTCCTTTTTCGCCGCCGAAGGCCATCGCCTGCCGCCTTTGACCAGCGTGTTCCCGCCCGAGGGCATGGACGTGGAAGGGGTGCGCAAAGAGCTTTTAACCGATTATGACATCGAAGTGGGCGCCGGCCTGGGCCCGGTGGCGGGCAAGATCTGGCGCATCGGCCTGATGGGCGAAAACGCCTGCGTGCAAAAGGCCAACGTGCTCCTGGGCGCGATCAGGGACTTTATCTAGGAGGGGCAAGGTGGATTTCAAGCTGCAAGGGGTGCTGCCCCCCATCGTGACCCCCTTCAAGAACGAGGAAGTCGACCTGGAGGCCCTGAGGGACAACATCAACCGTTGGAACTCCACCGGCCTGTCGGGTTATCTGGTGGTGGGCTCCAACGGCGAGGCGGTGTATCTGAACGAGGCCGAATGGGAAAAGACCTTGGTCACAGCCAAGGAGGCCGCCGGCGAGGACAAGTTCATCATGGCCGGCTGCGGCCGCGAGTCCACCATAAACACCGTCGCCGCCTGTAAGCGGGCGGCTGAACTGGGGGCCGACTGCGCCTTGGTCATCACGCCCAGCTACTTCAAGGGCCAGATGACGCCCCCCCGCCTGGCGGCCCACTTTGAACGGGTGGCCGGGGAGTCGCCCATCCCCATCCTGGCCTATAACTTCCCCCAGGCCACCGGGCTCAACATGGGCCCGGAGTTGGTGGCGGGCCTCAGCCAGCACGCCAACGTCGCCGGCATCAAGGACAGCTCGGGCAACATCGCCCAGCTCAGCGAGATCGTGCGTCTGGCTTCGGATGAGTTCAGCGTGTTCGTGGGCAACGCCGAGGTGTTCTATCCGGCGCTGTGCGTGGGCGCGGTGGGGGCCATCCTGGCGGTGGCCAACGTGCTGCCCGAGATGTGCGTGGAGCTGCAGGCGGCCTATGATGCCGGCGGCCACGCCAAGGCCAAAAAGCTGCAGTGGGACCTGGCCTGGCCCGCGGCCCTGGTCACCCGCGTGCACGGCGTGGGCGGGCTCAAGACCGCCATGGCCCTGGCCGGCTACAGCGCCGGCACCGTGCGCATGCCACTGAGCATGCCCGCGCCCCAGGCGGTGGATGAGATCAACGCTGCCTTCAAGGACCTGGTGTACCAAGGCGCCGAGGAGTTGTCATGAAATTCTCTTACAACCAGATGCGTCAGTACAGCGCGGCCGCGCAAAGGTCGGTGGCCATGGCCCCCCGGGG